>NZ_VPFK02000026.1:31931-65595 GCF_008634075.2 Saccharibacillus sp. WB 17
ACTTCTTCGACCCAGTCTTTGCGAATGATGCTCGTAAAGTTGTCGGCATTCGGCCGGGAAGCGAACACAAACGTGTTTTTCTCGTCGATGATGCCGTACTGCTCGATCGTCTCGCCCATATTGGCCCAATAGGTCGGCGCGTAATTTTTCACTTCTTCGTAGTTCAGTTCCTGCAGCACTTCTTCGCCGTAATAAGCGAGCGCCTGCGGCATGTCGTAGTGGAAAATCACGTCCGGCGCTTTGTGCGAAGCGAGCAGCTGTTCGAAATCCGTTACTTCGCTGCTGCGGGTAATCGGAACGAAGTTAACGCTTACATTATATTTGTCGCCGAATTCTTTTTGAATCCACCGGGTATAGAAGTTGTCCGTCACGTTCCAGCCTTCGAAAGCGCGCTCGTACACCGGAATGTCGAGGCTGACCTTTTCCGGGAAACCGCCCGAATAATCCGCGAACCCTTCGGCCGGCGTCGCCGCCGGCGAACTGGCCGCTTCCTTGCCTCCTCCGCCGCCGCATCCGGCCAACAGTCCGGCAAGCGCAAGACCGGTCACGAACAGCGAAGCTTTTCTTTTCTTCCGACTCATACATAGACCCCCTTATTTTGTCGCAGCACATACTCGCCCTGCACCCTTACGACTCTTTTTTGCGGAAAATACGACCTACTCTTTCACCGCGCCCAGCATCGTGCCCTGCACGAAATACTTCTGCACGAATGGATAGATGCAGATGATCGGAATCGTCGCGAACACGACCACCGCCGCTTTCATGACTTCGGGATTGCTCAGCGTCACTTCGGTCGCCTCCAGCTGGAAGCTTTCGGTCGCCTGCACGATCAGGTAATACAGCTTCAACTGGAGCGGACGCAGGTCGATATTGTGCTTGATGTAGAACAGCGCGTCCTGATACGCATTCCAGCGGCCGACCGCGTAGAACAGCGACAGCGTCGCCAGAATCGGCTTGGACAGCGGCAGCACGATGCTCCATAGAATCCGGAAGTGGCCGGCTCCGTCGATCCGCGCCGATTCTTCCAGACTGACCGGCACGCTGTGGGTGAACGTCGTCTTCATGATCAAGAGATTGAACGCGCTGAACGATAGCGGCAGCACGAGCGACCAGATCGTATCGAGCATGTTCAGGTTGTTGATCAGCATGTATTCCGGGATGATGCCGCCGCTGAAATACATCGTGAACAGGAAGATGAACGTCAGCGTCGAGCGGCCTTTGAGCTGTCTGCGCGACAGCGGATACGCCGCGCACACCGTCACGATCATCCCGAGAATCGTAAACATGACGGTGACGAGAACGGACACGTACAGCGAGCGCAAAATGCTGGCGTCCGCAAAAATTTTGGCGTATGCCTCAAGCGAGAAGCCTTTGGGAAACAGAAACACTTTGTTGGCGATGACGTACGCGTCTTCGCTGAACGACTTGGCGACGATATGCATGTAAGGCAGCAGGCAGATCAGGGAAATGATGACTAAGGCGGCATGGATGACGAATCCCCAGACGTCGAAACGCTTCTTGCTGCCGACCGGAACGGTATTTGCGGCTTTCATCGTGTGGCTCCTTTCTTCGAAAGGGAAGGCGGATTACAGCAGTCCGTCTTCGCCCATTTTCTTGGCGACCCGGTCGGCCGTCAGTACGAGTACCAGTCCGATCAGCGCCTGGAACAGTCCCAAGGCGGTGGCCCGGCTGATGTCTCCGCCCTCGATTCCCCAGCGGTAGACGAGTACCGGAATCGTGGTCGTGAATTCGGTCGTGGCCCGGTTCAGCAGGGCGTAGATCCGTTCGAACGAACCGCCCATAACGCCGCCCAGGCTCATAATGAGCAGGGTCACGATCGTCGGCCGGATCGAAGGCAGCGTGATGTTCCACATCTTGCGCCAGCGGTTCGCGCCGTCGACGGTCGCCGCTTCGTACATTTCCGGGTTGATGCTGCTCATGGCGGCCAGATAGATGATCGTGCCCCAGCCCATGCTCTGCCAGATGCCGATCGCGAGATAGCTGATCAGCCAGTTCATGTCGTCCTGCAGGAACGGAATCCGGTCTCCGCCGAGCGTCACGATCAGGTTGTTGATCATGCCGTTGCCTTCGCCGAGCAGTTGGTACGCCATTGCGCCCACGATGACCCAGGACAGAAAGTGCGGCAGATACAGCAGCGTCTGGTTGACCCGCTTGAACAGCACGTTTTTGACTTCGTGCAGCAGCAGCGCCAGGAAGATCGGAACCGTGAAGCTGAAGATCAGGTCCATAATGTTCAGCAGCAGCGTGTTGCGCACCGCCCGGGCAAAATCGGGCTTGGCGAACAATTCCTGGAACACCTCCATGCCCACCCACTCGCTGCCCCAGAACCCTTTGGCGATTTTGTAATCCTTGAACGCCAGAACGAGGCCCGCAAGCGGCGTGTATTTGAAGAGAAGCACCAAAGCCAGCGGAAGAATGAGGAGTATGTACAGCTGCCAATCGCGGCGGAGATAGTACATCATCCCGTATCGGTCCTTTTTAAGTGAAGCGGTTTCATTTTGCGTTTTGGTTACGCTGATTCCCTTCATCTTTTCACCTCCCGTCTCACTTTTTACCATCCGTCACCGGTGATGTGCCTATCATAGCGTCCGTCTTCCGGATCGGTAAACGACGAGTGTTGACGATGGGTGCCATTTTTGATCCAAGCCGCGCCGCTGCAAGGAATTGTAGGCGATTCAGGATCATTTTCGGACGTCGGGATCAAAAATGGCAGCGGGCAATCACAAGATTTCCGGGTAAAAAAAGGCTCACCCCCCCGCTCCGGCTTCACTCTTCACGATACGCGGTTTTTGAGTTTGTACGCGCTCGGCGACAACCCTTCGAACTTTTGGAAAAAGCGGTTGAAGCTGCGCGCGTTCTCGTATCCGACCGCCGCCGCAATCTCCGTAATCGTCCGTTCGCCTTCGAGCAGCAGCGGCTTCGCTTTTTCGATCCGCAGCTTGTTGAGCGAGTCGATCAGGCTGGCGCCGGTCGCTTCGTATACGATCTTGCGCATGTACGAATAGCTGATGCCGATCTCCCGGGCCATGTCCTCGAACACGACTTCTTCGCAGCAGTGCGCCCGCAAATATTCGGCGATCCGTTCGCCGTGCGAGCCGGTGTCCGCTTCGGGCCTTTTTTGCGCCGACAGAATGTCTCCATAGAACCCGCGGACGTAAGCCTGCAGATCGTCCAGCGTATCAAACGACGCGATCGTCGAATATACGCTGCCGCGTCCGGCGACCATCCGGGCCGCCTGGCTGCCGTTTTCCTGCAAATGCTTGATCGTCACGCCGACCAGCTGGTTGTAGATGAACAAAATGTTGTCGTGCGAGACGTACTCGGCCGCCCGAATCTCTTGCGCGATCCGCTCCAGCTCTCCCTGCACCCGGCCTGCGTCCCCTTCGTCCAGAAAATTGAGGATGCGGCGTTCGCTGCACTCGGGATACATGTATTTCGGGTCCGGCCGTCCCTGCGCGCAGCCGTAGTGTATCCCTTCGCTGCCGGCAATCATGCGCCGCTTGAGCGCTTCGAGCGCTTCGGCGGCCAGATCCGGCACGCGCGCCGAGCCTTCCGCCCAACGGCTCACGCCGATCGTGACCGTATGGCCGAGCAGCTCCGACGCCTGCCGCTGCACTTGTTCGAGTCTCGCATGAAGTTCGGCATGACGCTCTTCGCCTTGTTCCGCCCGGTCGTTCACGACCAGCGCGAAATACCCGTCGCCCCGGTACAAAAAGTAGGCGGCCGGACCTTGTTCGAACAGACCGTCGCAGGCGGTAGACAGCAGATGCCGATGGTAGCTGCGCGTCTCCGAGTTATGCTTGCTCACGTAGCCCCGGTAGCCGTCGATCGAGATCGAAGCCACGAGAAAATGCGGATACGGGAAAAGATCGCCGAGCGGACCGTGCGCTTCGCCCCGCAGCAGGCGCTGGACGGTCAGGCTGCGCGTGTCGCGCTCGCGTTCGCGCAGCAGCTCGTGCAGCTTCGATTCCTCGCCCTGCATCCGGCGAAAAGCGGTGTCCAAAAACGCGAACTCGTTCTGCCCGGGAATGTCCAGATAGCCGCGCAGATTGAACTTCCGCACCAGTTCGCGCGCGGGCCTCGACAGCCAGGCGGCGAGAAACAGCGTGGCGAACGTGCCGACGAAGATCACGACGACGGTCAGCAGGATAATGCCCCGCTGCTGGGCGTGCGTCCGGGTGAGCATCTCCTGCACGGAATACGTGCTCAGATGCGTCCAGCCGAACGGCTCCGACTGCGTCCAGGCGTACAGTACCCGTTCGCCGCCGGCCGTCTGCCGAAAGGCGTAGCCTTCCCGGGCCGCTTCGCCCGCCAGCTCGCCGTAAAAAGGCAGCCCGGAAGCGTCCGTCAGCAGCCGGCTTTTGTCTCCGTGCGAGACGACCGTCCCTGCCGCGTCGATCAGGGCGTAATCCGTATTCGCTGCGTTCGACGACGACAAATAATTTTCCAGCTGGCTTTCACGCAAATTGACGACGATCGTGCCCCGCGTTGTCGTCGACAGCCGGCTGAGCGGCAGCACGTACGAGACGACCGGAACGCCCGACGCCAGCGTGCGCGGATACCAGACGCCGCCGATGCCCTGCTGGTCCTTGAGCGCCTGTTCGATCCAATCGAGCGGCTCGTACCGGCTCAGCCGGGTAATGCTGCGGTCTGTCGAGACGACGTAATCCGAATCTTCCAGATAGAAAAAGGACGAATACACCCCTTCCGCCCGCCGGTTCAAATTGGTCAGCTCGCGCATTACCGCCATCGCGCGGCTGATATTGCCGTAATCCGCGCTCAGCGCGTCGTACGTCGGGAACGCACGAATCCGGTCGAACGTGCCCGTGGCGGACAGGCGGACCGTATCCTGCGACAGGCTGTTCAGCGCGCTCTCGTTCAGCCGGCGGCTGGCGACAAGCTCGGCGAGCGACGATTCCGCCACTTCGCGCTGCGAACTCCGCAGGCTCTGCTCGCCGCTGTACCACGTGAGAATGCTGGCCGGAATGACCATGACGATGAACAAAATGCAGGCCAGCTGCAGCGTCATCGGGAAACGTTTCAAGATAACCCCTCCGATCTTTTTTGACGAAAACGAACACTTAATTAACTATTTGGTAACGCTTACAAAATTAAATTTATTAATGACTCCTTCATATATTAATTTATCGGGGTCTGGTTTGTCCACGGAATGATTCTTTGTTTATTCGTTTTATTGCGCTTTTTGCAGATCTAAGAAAGATTTACGTCAAGATCATCTCTGAATTCGGCCGAAAGAGTACAAGGGTCGATAAAATACACTCGCAAAAAGACCGACACGGCGCCGGTAGGCGTACGTCGGTCTTTGGCAAGATCAACTTTAAATTTTTTAATCATCTTACCGCTCTCATTTTCCACTTTCAAAAAATAGGCTTCTTCATTCGAATTTTCTGGTAATGAATACAAGAAAATTGGATCATCCGTCAAATCATACTTTTCGATCAAGCGGTTTGCCGAGTTTAATATAGAAACACTCTCGGCTTCCTGCGAGAAGCCGTCTTTTCTCCACTCGATCATACCAAATTCCGAAGAATGATCGTCTTCATAGAAGACTAAAACGTAAGGTTCTCTTTCCGTGACTACTGTTCGTTGTAAAATTTTAATTCCTTGTTCAATTTCGTATTCGTTTAAGCTCTTTTGCAAATCTGAGCTCAATTCTTCCGTTTTCGAATCCCTCCTGTTCATAAAACTGAACACTGCGATCAAGACTATAACTACTAAAAATAGTCCAAATAAATACTTTTTCTTCATCAAAATCATTCCCTTATGATTTAGTGAACTAATTACATAGAAAAAAATTACATCCAAATTATTATCAATATTGTAACTGAAAATGTGATGAATTGAAGTCCTTTCGGATGATATTCTTTAATAGTTATATAACGAACCAATTTTTAACAGAAGCAACTTCTAGAAACTCATACTATCAAAAATATAAACCAGGAGGGTAGTAGATGAGAAAAATATTATTAACTTGTATGATGGTCATGTCAATATTAACAACAGCTTGTGAACATACTGAAACGAAATCGAACCCGCCCACTTCCCCTGCAGCCAAGTCTGACACAAAAGAAATTCCTGCATCAACAGAGACGTCAGAGGACGTTGATCCAAAAATCATCACACTGGACAGTGAAACCGAAAAATATTTCTACGGAACTTGGAAGGTTGAGAAATTGTTAGGGTTTGCAAATTCCTATAATGATGCTTCTAAATATCCTACCGGTCAAAAGTTCATCGGAGATCAACTTGTAATTGAAAAAGACTATTTCTCATCAGAAGGACTTAAAAACGAAAAAGATTATCAATACGAACTAAAAGACCCCTTATACAGACTTATGGATAACTTTGAGGACGCAGACTCTTTTTTTCGAGCATATAAGATTGATATTCCAAACTGGAATATGAATGATAAGATAAAAGTAATAACTATATCTGATCCTTCAACGAAAATGCACATACCTGTAAGTTTAGGTTTTTTTATTATTAATAACGACAGACTTATCTTAGTAGCGGAAGCCACTATTTTTGAGCTGAAAAAGGTTAACTAAGTAAAAGGGTCAGCCCAATGGCTGACCCTTTTTTTGTACTGTAGAGTGATTAAATTACAGGGTGTATACGGGATATTGATGCGTATACCGCGCATTCTTACAGAACAAAGCCGCTTCTTCATTTCGTCTGCGTTGAAGATTTCGATCATAGGAGAAGGCTTTGCTGACCAGCTTCGAACAAGTTGTGATTTCCGTTGGGGACATCGGACCCGAAAAAGTAGGATAGATCTGCTTGTGGGCCAGCATCGCTTGCACATCCTTGCTTCTCAACACGTCGGTACCGCCATTAAACGCAAGCGAGACTAACGCATCAAACTGAGATTGCGAAAACTTACAGCCTGCAGGCAATTCCAAGTTATTGACTGCAGCTACTGCAATTGCTGTATCCTTGGCAAAAAACGTATTGGCCTGCGTTCGAGAAATAGGAGACGTATAATTCAGATTCAACGAGTGAGTCAACGCATTTGCTTGTGCTTGTGTCAGAAGAGAGTCATTGGGATTCCCGGTTTTGTTTCTGCTATACGTTTTATTGCTTGTAATCAAATGTCCCCAACCAACTGTTGGATACCCAGAAGGATCTGCGTAAAACTTCAAAGAAAATCCCTCATGCGATTTGATAAGGGCCGTTCCACTTGTACCCAAAGATTGATTTGCCATAATAGTCACTCCCGATCTTATAGTTGTAGAAAAACAATAGGGGGAATCATAGACAGAGCCCCATTCCCAAGTGCTCTGTAATGCCGTATTGCCTTCTCATCTATAAAGGAGAGAGGAATCACTTATTACAACCCACCATTAATCGCCTAGAAATAAACTTTTAAAATATAATAATATGGGCAAAATCCGAAAGACATTTTGCAAAAGAAGCTTTTATATATATTCAAAATAGTGACACGAGCAAGTTAAAGTTTTTAGAAAGATAAACAATAAAGGCAGCTGCTCAATTAAGCCGCTGCCTTTCTATATTTAATGATCATTCAGATTGAAGGATGGCTATTAGCTCTGTAATTAAAGTTTGTACCGCTTCCTCCTGATTAAGGCGCATATACTTTGCTAAACGTTTAATCTCCCCATCGAATGCTTCAATGATTTCTAAAGTAGCTTCTTGATCATGGTGTTTAACTCGCTGAAGCAAGATTAAGAACTCAGTGTCTGACAAAGATATTTCAGGGACTTTCTCTTCCACTTGCTCACCGCCTGTTGAGTCACCTGCATTTCTTTAGCTAGTTCCTTTTCCGTTTTATCATTTACAAAGAGTTCATAAATGATGGCTCTGCCCTGCGGGTACGGAATGAGTTGAATAGCTTCATGTAAACCCATTTCTTCAATGAGGTTTGTAGGATCAACCCCATGTGTTTCTTTTTGAATATAGTCAAAAACAAGTTCATTTCTCAACCGTTTTCTTTCATGGTACTGCAGCCGCCAAGCTGCTTGCCTTAACTTTTTTCGATACTCTTCAATTACCAAATTAGATGGCATATTATTCCTCCTTCTTCGTCTATATATACTATGGAGTATTTATGGGAGATTTTACAACCTAATAAGGAACGTTCGTTTGTTTTTTCAGGTTGTTTTTATCCTCTAAAATTTTCTTTGTTTACAAGGAGGGATTCAAATGACTATAGAAGAAATGTTATCGGCTGTAACAAATGTAGGATTTCCTGTTGCATTGAGTCTTATGTTATTAAGATATGTATTGAAAAACTTCGAAGAAAAATTCGAGAAATTAGATAAGTCATTGCATGAACTCACAATTTCTATCCGAGAAAAAAAAGATGACTCAACATTAAGTTAAAAGAAAAAGCCGCTTTCCAAAAACATTGGAGGCGGCTTTTTCCCTGTTTTTAAACAAGGGCTTTTTCTTTTGAGTACTAAAACTGAACCGGGAATGCGTCCTGTCTCTTTTCACTCAAACCGGCTGAACCCGCAGATCCGTAATCCGCAGATCCCGGCTGAACACCGATCCGTCGCTGGACAGCTTGAACGACGGGTAGCCGCGATCCGCTTCAAGCTTCATGACCGGATCGAACTGCTGCTCCTGCTGGCGGTCGGTCCAGACTTCGAAGTCTTCCGCTTCGACCTTCACGTCCGTGTCCCACGGCTTGTCCGCGATCTGGATCGTCACGATGCCGTTACAGCCGCAGTTGATCGTATCGTAGATGAGCCGGAGACTGCCGGGACGTCCGCCGAGCTTTTCCTGAAGTTTGCCTGTCGTATATTCGTCCATTTGAATGCGCATAATACATCCCTCCTGCTGTTACTTTACCCGTTTTGGATAGGTTAGGACTATCTATCGTCGCGACGATTCTATTTGCTATCTAAAGTTTAAATTCGTTCCAATAATCTACTCATCCCTAATATTTTTATGTTAAAGATCACTTTGTTTCCGATGTTCTTTTTTGTAATTTTCAAATTCCTCACGATCGACAGCAACGTGCTCGTAATCTTTACTTCTAAGGAACTCTTGTACTCGTCTCAATTTGACCAGTACTTCTTCAGTAGAATAGAATATGGATCCTTCTTGCGATGCCTCGAACTCTATTAGAATCCTCGAAAAGCGTACCATTTCATCCAAATTGCCACCTGTACAATATTCAAAAAGATATACACTATACTGAAGCGCCTTCAATTCTTCTGTTGTAATCATTGGATTACGAATACATTCGAGCATTCTAACCTCATACATAATTTTCATCATTTCAAAACCACCATACTTTTTCAAAACTTTGAGACCATCTTTAATAAAACGGGCACTTCCGGCGAAGTCACTTTTTGTAGCCTAGGTAGGCTACACACCGAATCAAAAAACAGAAAGAGAACCGGTTTTCCGGTTCTCTTTCTGTTTTTTTGATTTTCGACTTTCGCTACGTGGCTGCGTAAAGCGACGGGCTTTATTGATGGCGCGGAGTAGCGGCTAGCGTAAGCCCTACCCACTTGGGTCTTTGAATGCTCAAGTTTTCTATTCCAAATCATGCTTCTCCAAATAATCAAATACCTGCTCAAGAAGCTCAATCAGTCGGTCGCTTTCTTCATCCCCTAAATGGTCCATCAATCCTCGAAACAATGCCGTATATGTTCGGTTTGCTTCATCCGCGCATTCTTCCCCTGGCCGTGTCAACGTCAAAATCGATATCCGTTGATCATTTGGATGCTTGTCGCGAACGACGTATCCTTGTTTGATCAGGTTGTTAATCATTTGGGTTACCGTCGGCGAAGTCACCTTCAGCACTCGGCTGATCTCGGATACCGTTGCCTGTCGCCCCTTCCCCCCTTCTTGTCGAATCGCCAGCAGTGCACGTACTTCGCTCGCTTTCAGCCCCCAGATCGTTTTTTTGTTCCAGCTCATTTTGGCCATGTTGGAGAACTGCTCGACCAACCGATCTACGTTCGCCCCTTGATTTTCTTCCACTATTCTTGCCTCCGCTATCTTATTTTCGTTGAGTCCTTCAAATGAGAAAGAAAGTTTGTATTTCTAAAAGGAGTAACCTATACTTAAATCAATTAGGTTGTAAACCTATTTAATTATACGTATATAAACGGAGGAATTGCAATGTTCCGGAAAAATAAAGAGTTCCCCAAACCGCTGGGCGAATATACAGTCGGCTTGGCCGAAATGTCTTTCACCGACTCGTCACGCCAGGGAGTTTTCGAGTTTGCGCCCAACGAATCAAGAGAAATTCCTATTCTGATCTTTTATCCATCCGACGATACGCAGGGCCGGGAACGTTCGTTCTATTCATTTAAGGAAGAGGCAGAGGCATTTAAAAAAGCGAGCAAAGGACTCGTATCCGCCAAAAATCAATTTATGCGCATTCACGCTTATCGAGATTTGTCGTTATCCGAGAAATTAAAATGTTATCCGGTCGTTTTTTTCAACCACGGTTATTCCAGTCACATGATGCAAAACGTCGTGCTCTGCTGCGACCTGGCCAGCCGTGGCTATATCGTCGTTTCCGTCGGTCATCCGTACGAAGCCAGCGCGCTCAAGTATTCCGACGGCCGGATTGTTATGGCCAGCGAAGCGATCGGCAGCGACTTCAAGCAAACGATGCGTCGTATTCAGCCCAAATTCAAAAGCATGAAAAAACAAACGTACAGTGATGAACAGATCCGCCCTGCTGCGGCCGACTTTTTCGGAGATGTCCAATCGTCTAAAGTTTGGAAGCATATCCGAATCTGGGCTGATGACAATATCTTTATCGCCGATATGTTGGAGCAGTTAAATGAGCTATCGTCGGATTCCCTTTTTGCAGGAAAATTAGATTTGGAACACGGCATTGGCATTACGGGGCACTCCTACGGAGGCTGTACGGCTAGCCAGGTCTGTCTCGACGACCCACGGTTCGTATGCGGAATCAATATCGATGCACCGACATACGGAGATTATTGGGATCAGGACTTGCAAAAACCGTTCATGATTCTCGGCAGCGAATTGATGGACCTGCTGGCACGGCCCAATTTTCTTGCGAATTCAAATGATGCTTATCTGATTATCGTCGAAGACTCGCAGCATATGGATTTTACCGATATGATTTTCTATGCCGGCCAGCTTAAATTGCTGAAGCTGCTGGGCAAGCGTGATCAAATACTGCTGCGCGACGTGCTTTCGCTGTATCACCTGGCCTTTTTCGAGCGGTATCTGAAGCAAAACGAACATGCTCATTTGGATGGTCTGAAATTTGAGGGCGTGCGAGTGCGCAGTAAAAAAGCTTTGTCGGCTCCTCCTCTCGAATCACAAAATTAAAGAAGAAGACGGCCGTACGGATAATACGTGCGGATCTAGACCAAATAAGAAGAGAACCGGCAAGCCGATTCTCTTCCTGTTTTTTGATTTTCGACGTTCACTGATCGGGATCGGTATTCTCCGGTTCTTGCAGCCCGATCAGCTTGCTTTTTCAAGTTTCGCTTCTACGATTCTCATCACTTCCTCACCTTCTACGTCCAAGTTTGGAAGCAGACGATCCAGCCATTTCGGCAGGTACCAGGCCGATTTGCCGAGCAGGGCCATAACACCGGGAACGATGAACAGACGTACGACGAAAGCGTCGAAGAAGATGCCGAACGTAAGCGCGAAGCCCATCACTTTGATCATGGGATCCTCGGCCAGCATGAAGCCGGCGAATACCGAAACCAAGCGTTCCGGAATCCCCAGCTGCACAAACTTCAAACGTTGTCGCTCCGGATTCTGTTCTTTGGTCGATACGCGGCAATATCCGATAATCAACGGCTTTCCCTCCCTTCAGTGTTCGCAAAGTCCCTCTTACATCGGTTTACATCAACAAAGTCATTTTGCCACATTTACGAACACTTTTTAGGTGTATTTTCCGCTGTTCGTAAACCCATGCTTTTAAGCACATGGGAAAGCGCCGTTCTACCTAAGATTGCTTCACTTGTAACAAAAAAGGCCCCATTTATAGGGACCCTTTAATAAATATGTGTTTCGAGTGGATCAATCTAGATCATATTTGGCCAAAGCTTCTTGCTTCATTTTCTCATGTACCGGATCTCCTTCAATTTCCAAAGCATTAAATGAATTCTCTACATTTTCATTCAAATCAAATGTGCCGTTGTTCATATTGATCACGCCATATTGACCTAAGATATTATCCTTTAAGAAAACCAAATACTTCTCTCCCTCTTGAACATCTTGATAATCTGCAATTGAGCGAATTATTTTCTCTCCGTCTTTGCTGGTGATAATAGATATCGGTTCAACAAATTTGATTTTTCCATCCTGAACCGCTTGATCAGGATCTTTAATAACCTGTTCCAATTTGAAATCAGTTAAAGTATAAAAATCTTGAATTACGTTATCATCATAATAGGTAGCCTTATGCTCACGTTCCTCAAATGGAAGAAGAGGCGTTCCTACAACGATCACATCCGCAACTTTTTCCAAAGCATCTACATTGTCAAAACCAATATAGCTGGCTTCTTAAATAACGAATTGTACCCATAATTAGTAATAGAATCACTATAGTAGGCGACTCTTTGACCCGTAGTAGGTCCTCCTGGGTAGTGGTCTGCATTAGCCTTTTGTGAAAAAGTAGATACTGCTAGAAAAGATAAAACCATAACTGCAATATAACTTTTTTAATTTTAATTGGATCTTCACAGTAACTTGTCTTTGACAATTCGAATAACAAACACAACCCGATCTATCAAATTAAAATGCGCAAAATCTCAAGAAATTCTCCCTTGTAGACGTTCTTTTAAAACGATACAAATCAGGTGAATAAATTCAAGGACATGTAATGGTGAGGAGCCGATAAGTAAGTAAGTAAGTAAAATTTAAATTTAAAATAATATTGAATTTAACGTAACGAATGTTTAGTTTTTTGCGATCTTAACAATAAGGATTAAATAGAAAGGAATTTGAATTTGAATACGTCCGAGCAAAATTTTGAAGAGAGGAGGAAAACGATTATGTCTCATAAAAAAAGAAAAAGGAACAAAACTGGTATCTTGATAGGTTCAATTTATTGTATTGGTTTGTTCATATTTCTAATTCAGGCCCCCCCTGGAGAAGCTCCGAATAATCCTTATTGGTATTATGCCATGATTCCTCTGGGAGCCCTAACCATCACCTTTTTGTTTGATCATGTTATTAAATTTGATGTTTTTGATATTTCCAAAAAAAAATAAGTTGACTGGAGTGTTCTTAAATGAATAAATTTAAAATTGCAAATTCAGTCTTTGCTGGAGTCATAATTTCCACTTCTATTAAACAAAATCATTCTTTTTTGAATACAAAAGAGAACCAGTAAGGCTGGTTCTCTTTTTGCATTTAGTTCATTACAGCGTGCCGGTTAGTGCAAACTTCAGTACCATGAGCAATACAGCCGAAACGGTATAGCGGCCTTCTTTACTTTCCAGAAACCCTTTTGTCCACCGTCCAATGTCTTTAATCGCGTCATTACATTTACGAATAAACACTTGTAGTCGATTCATCTTATTTCCCTCCTTCCCCTTTCTTCAGATCCAATATAGGTTGACCGCGGCTCGACCCAACATGAACGACGTAGTCACCGCAGCCAACAAAGCAATTCTCTATCCTTTGTTCATGTTCAACATAGAATAAAATGCCGATACATGATTTCAGGGTTTTCACTTCCAAGCTGAATCTTCATTTTTGAAGCTTATACATCATATGTAGAAGAATTTGATTTATTCTCTTTAGTACGTCGTGCCTTCCACTGCCGATCTGTTGGCCGGATCCCAGCCGCTTCGCCAAACTTCACGCAGCCCAAAAAAGAACGGCTCGTATTTGAGCCGTTCTTTTAAACTTGCTTATAGTGCTGAATGTACGGACTGTACAAGCTTTACAGCAGATGCACCGCGTCTTCTTTATCTGTTGGCAGGTAACTCTCATATACAATGTGGGATCCGACCAGCTCGCTTATAAGCTTTTCAGGATCGTAATCCGGATCTTTCAGCAGTTCATCCCGTATATCGGCCACGGCTACATATTCCGGAAAAATAATATGGCCGTTTTTCGTTTAGGCGATGATATGATCCTCGCCATTGGTAATCCAGACTTGAGGATGCTTTCGTTTCTGGACTTTCAAATACGCCATAATCTCTTCGGCCGATCCGATCGGATCGGCAACGTGATAACGTCCATCAGCTTCATAGCGGTATCCCGAATACATATTATTTCCCTCCAACGAACGGCAGCGGATCAACCGGATTGCCGTTGATGATGATTTCAAAGTGCAAGTGCGGTCCCTTACTTCCGCCTGTAGATCTGCATTCTCCAATCACGCTGCCGGCTTGTACGGTATCGCCCACGCCCGCAATTAGCCTGGACAAATGGCCGTACGTCGTAACGTACCCGCCGCCGTGGTCAATCCGGATATACTGCCCATAGCCGGCTTTTGGATTGCTGGCATTTTGCCAGGCGCTGAAGATCACCTTGCCCGCTTTAGAAGCCGGAACCGGCTCCCCGCTCGAACAGCCAAAATCGACGCGGCATGCAGTTTTTGTTTGCCGTTAATCGGATGCGTCCGCATGCCGAAGTTCGACGTTACGGCTCCGCTGATCGGACGTACAAACCCATTCTGGCCGGCTTGCGGAACCTCGATTACGTTATAGCCTTGCTCCACGTACATCGTCGCCTACTTCATGACTTCCGCGACATACGCCGGATCTCGGTTGTAATTGTGTACCGCGCCCTCGATATTTCTGCTCGATGCGCCGCTCTTGCCTAAATAGTGGGCCGCCGAGAAAATCGCGTCTTCTATGGCTTACCGTATTTTTCAGCGGCAGCCTGATAGATCGGCAAGAACTGCGCCGGAATATCGGATTCGCCAAAATTGGATATACTGCCCGGTCCCCAACCAAATCCACCGCTGTTCACTGCTTCCTTCCTTCAGCGGCAGCAGCTCCACTCCCGTAACGACGGTTTTCATGGCTGTCAGCGTGCCGCGGCGTTCCTCCGCTTGTAGCGTCTCTTCCTGGAATGTTTGTTATTCTCGATCATAGAAACACAAGAAACAAACCAACGGATATTGTTGTTTCTTATAGTCATGTAGAATATGAAGGCTAGAATGCTATCTTGATGAAAAGAGGTCTTACTATTGAGAATAATGTTTCGAACAATTGTGATCATCGGGTGTATTTTTGTTTTCACCGCATGTTCCGACCGAAATACTGAAGGAGCACCTCCACCTCCAGTAAGAGCTGATTCTAAAATGACTCTTAAACAAATTGTTGAAGAAATACAAAAGCAACAAATAACTGAAATCAATATTTTCAAGTCAGAGAGGCACGGCTTCATAGGTAGTGTGTTACTAAAAAAACTATCCAATGACGAAGAATTTTCTGTTATCGTTCAATCT
Source organism: Saccharibacillus sp. WB 17 (assembly GCF_008634075.2). Taxonomy (NCBI): domain Bacteria; kingdom Bacillati; phylum Bacillota; class Bacilli; order Caryophanales; family Paenibacillaceae; genus Saccharibacillus; species Saccharibacillus sp. WB 17. Next base: position 47,362 of record NZ_VPFK02000026.1, read on the forward strand.
TTGTCGACGGCAAGCCAGCAGCAGGGTAGGGCGGATACAAGAATTCCCGATTATGATTGTGTTATTTCTCTGAACAATAATACATCTGTTTCATTTCATTACTGGATCAATGCTGAGGATAAGCAGGGTATGTTAGCGAACGTAAACGATACAGGGATTACTTACACAGTGGCGCCAAATTCTGTCCAGGACTTGCTTCAACTTATGGAATGAGTCTAAAACCTTCACAAATAGACGTCCATTTGTAATCGTACACTTTCCCAGACACTTCAGGTCAGCAGATTAAAGCCAAATTCAGTCCCCAGTCATGCAGTTAAAAACAAAAAAACGGCTCGTGTTTGAGCCGTTCTTTTAAGCTTGTTTATAGTGCGGGTTGCACAAGTTTTATGGTTATGGATGTTTGCAGCACTAATCCTTTTTATGATTCGTCAAAATATAATACCCGAGCTTAGTCACTAAATAAAAACTAAAAATCACGATAAGAGTTCGGGAGATCACGTATCCATCCAACGCCAACTGGTATCCTCCTGAAATAAAAAATTCGCTATTAAAGGTTAAATACAAAGCGGCAGCAATAGGCAAAATAATAAGAAGAAACGCTAAAGGTCGTAAATTTTTGTTCATCAAACTTCACCCCTTCATTAGCATTATACCAAATGAACCTTTCTGATGCGCAGCTGGCCGAACTGGATGACATCAGGGAACATACGGAACATTTCAATGAATTGAAAGCTGCTGTTTCTCACTGCGGGGAACCGTCGAATCATTGAAACTCCGCTTTAAGATCACCGGCAGCCGTCCGGAGATCGATTTGTCCTTCACCCGTTACGCCTTTTCATATACGATAGAAGAAAATCCAAGGCAGACGAAAAGGACCGATCTCTATGAACCCGACAAAAGCTTTACCCAACCAGCAAGCGTTAATCGATAGCTACGCCCAGTCCCAGGAGAAGCAGCGAGAGCTGTACCGCCGGACGCTGGTTACGGTCATTTTCTCGCAAATCTTCGGCGGGGCCGGGCTCGCGGCCGGGGTCACCGTAGGGGCGCTGTTGGCCCAGGACATGCTCGGCACGGACAACTTCACGGGCGTTCCGACGGCTCTGTTCACGCTGGGCTCGGCGGCGGCGGCTTTTGGGATCGGGCGCTTCTCGCAAAAGCACGGGCGGCGCCTCGGACTGGGACTCGGATTCGTGGCGGGAGGCCTCGGCGCGATCGGCATCGTGCTGGCCGCCGTCATGATCAGCCCGGCGCTGCTGTTGGTGTCGCTGCTGGTCTACGGCGCCGGAACGGCTTCCAATCTTCAGGCGCGTTACGCCGGTACGGATCTCGCCGAACCCAGGCAAAGAGCCACGGCGGCCAGCATGGCGATGGTCTTTACGACGATCGGGGCGGTGGCCGGTCCCAATCTGGTCGGGGTGATGGGCGACGTCGCGGTATCCATGCAGATTCCGCGCCTGGCCGGGCCTTTTGTGCTTGCGGCCGCCGCTTACCTGCTGGCCGGAGCCACGCTGCTGCTCTTTCTTCGGCCCGATCCGCTGCTCGTCGCCAAAGCGGCGGCACTCCGGCACGTACCGCAGGCGGGCACCCCGCCTGCCGCCGCTCAAGGCAGCCGCAGAGGCGTGACGATCGGCGCCTGGGTCATGATCCTGACCCAGATCGTCATGGTCGCGATCATGACGATGACTCCCGTACATATGCGGCACCACAGTCACGGACTGGCCGAAGTCGGCCTCGTGATCGGATTTCATATCGGGGCCATGTATCTGCCTTCCCTGATCACGGGAATGCTGGTGGACAAAATCGGCCGGACCGCGATGGCCGCGGCATCCGGCGTCACGCTGCTGCTGGCCGGGATTACCGCTGCGCTGGCGCCCGCCGATTCGATGGTGCTGCTGATCGTGGCGCTCTCGCTGCTGGGATTGGGATGGAATTTCGGGTTGATCAGCGGAACGGCGATGGTCGTGGACGCGACGACTACCACCAACCGGGCCAAAGTCCAGGGGTCCGTAGACGTCCTGATCGCTCTGGCCGGCGCTTCCGGCGGCATCCTGTCGGGAGTCGTCGTCGCCTATTCCAGCTATGCGGCGCTTTCTTATGCCGGAGGATTGGTGGCGTTGGTGCTGCTTCCGCTTTTGCTCGGCCTGCGTCCGAAATCGATACGCTAAACGACAAAACGCCCTGCTCAGGGCGTTTTGTTTTTCCAACGAAAGCTCCGGGTGTCACGACTTGGTCAGGCCGCTCAAAGCGCCCGAGACAAAATGTTTCTGGAAAACGATAAAGAGGATCATCGGCGGAAGCGCTCCGAGCATGGCGACAGCGGAAGCGGCGTTCGGATAAGAATTTTCGCTAAAAAAAGTCGTAATATACGTAGTGATCATGCGCATCTCCGATTTTTGCAAAAAATACAGCGGAAACAGATATTCGTTATAGGTGGCAATAGACGTGATGATCGCCATGCTGGCCGTTACGGGACCGAGCAGGGGTAGAATCATTTTATAAAAGATAGAAAAGCTGCGGCAGCCGTCGATTTGGGCGGCTTCGTCCAATTCTTTGGGGATCGTTTTGATAAAATTCGTATACATGAAAATGCACAAGGGCAAATGGAAAGCCGTCGACAAGACGATAATGCCCCAATACGTATTGATCGCTCCGAGCTGAAGCATCGTTTTGTACAGCGGTACGATCAGCGTCACGCTCGGAACCATCATCACGCCGATAAAGATCAGGGCGGCGGTATTCGTGATGCGGTTCTGAAGCCGGGCGAGCACGTAACCCGTCAGAGAACCGACCGCAAGCGTCAAAGCGACCGTGCAGAACGTAACGAGGAGCGTATTCATCAGCACGGCGTAGAAAGCTCCGTCTTGCAGCGCCATCACGTAATTGTCCCAATGGATGCCCTGCGGCAAAGCCCATTTGATGCTGAGATCGCTTTTGGCTTTGAACGAAGCCACGATCGACAGATAGATCGGGATCAGATGAAAAGCGATAATCAACAAGCCCGTGACGTTTAAAAAAAGCTTCTCTTTTCTCATAAATACTCCACTTCCTTGCTTCTGAAATAGGCTCTGAGCAAATAGGCGACCGCAAAAATGATCAGCACGAGTACAAAACCGACTGCCGAGGCTTGTCCGGCATTTTGATTCCAGAAGTACAGATGATTGACCAGAAAACCCAAAGAGTAGGTGGCGTTGCCGGGTCCGCCATTGGTCAGGGTGACGATCATGTCGAACATTTTCAATCCGCCGATCGTGTCGATAATAAACGTTGTCGTCATGGCCGGAACCAGCAGAGGAAGCGTGATACGCCGGAACATCTGCCACCTGCCCGCGCCTTCCATAAGGGCCGCTTCGCGCAGCGAATGCGGGATTCCCTGCAATCCGGCCAGATAAATCAGCAGGGTGACGCCGATATTTTGCAGGGCAAACGAACCCGCAATGATAAAAACGGCCCGATTGCCGCTGCCCAGCCAGTCTGTCCGTTCCAAGCCGAACAGACCCAGCAGCTCATTGATGGCGCCGTCGTTGTATTGAAACATCCCGTACATCATGTAGCCCATGATGATGCCCGCTATGATCGACGGCAGATACACGAACAACCGGACCGCATGGTTAAGACGGAACGATTGATTCACGAACAAAGCGTAGGCAAGCCCCAGCACATTTTGGATCAACGAGCAGGCTACGCCGTAGATCAGCATATTTTTCAAAGCGATCAGGAAAATGGGGTCCGCCCCGATCTCCCTGAAGTTGGCGAAGCCGACAAAGTCGAAATCCGGGGAAAACCCGTCCCAGTTCGTGAGCGAGATGCGCATTCCGTTCACAAACGGAAAAAGATGAAAGACGGCGATCAGCAGCGCGGCCGGCAGCAGCATCAGATACATGTCCCAATTTTTAACTCGCAACGGCATTCACTTCCCGACTTTTTAAAGTGAGAGCCTGACGGACAGGGCAGCAATCTGCCGTGTCTGTCCGCAAGCTCTGGTGCGCAGTCAGTCGTTCTGGCTTTTCAACCGGAGAGCATTGCTTCGCATCGTCTGCACGGCGTCATCCGGCGTCATCTGACCCGATACGAGACCGGAGCCGACCTGCTGCATAATGCTCCACATGCCTCCGGGCAAATAAGACCGATCGAAGTAGCCGTTGATCGGCACTTTCGCATATTTGTTCAGATCATCCGTCAGCATTCCCATATCGCTGTTCACACCGGTGAATCCCGCCACGTTGACTTCGGCTTCTGCAAGCTGCTTGACGTTGTCCGGCTTGGCCAGATAATCGATAAACCGGATCGCCTGCTCCCGGTGTGCGGAATCTTTCCAGACGCCGATCGCCGTTCCTTCTCCGCCCACGAAAAACGGCCGGTCGTCCGAATAATAGGCGGGCAGGGGGGCGATACCCAGGTCGGCTTCCGGATTGAACTCCAGAATCGATTTGATACCGCCCCTGAATTTGAACGCGACTTCGTTTTTCGCTATCGCTTGATCGACGCTTTCTTCGGTCGCGGTCAGGACGTCTTCGTTCAAATACCCTTTTGCTTTTAACTCGGTCAACATCCCGGAGATCAAGGTCCATTTCTGCCAATCGAACGTGCCCTCTTTCAAGGCGCGGCTGTCATCATGCGAAGGGCTCGTAATATACAAAGGCATGGATAGATTGTTCAGAAAACTGGCAAACGACCGGGGATCTTTGCCCCACATGCCGATCGGCGTAAATCCGCTGCTTTTGATCTTCTCGCATGCGTCCAGAAAACTTGTCCACGTCTCGATTTTGTCGATATCGACGCCCGATTTTTCCAGCACCGTTTTGTTGGTCATCATCCCGTCTTGAGCAATCGTCATCGGCAGGACATAGACCTGGCCTTTATCGTTCGCGATGATCGGCTTGAACGTCTCTTTGATCCCGCCGAACCAGGGACGATCATTGAGCGGCGTCAACAAATCGCCGTACCGTTCCACGGACCATCCGTGCGTCGTCCACAGATCCGGCAGATCGCCCGAAGCCATCTTGGCTTTCATCAGAGCTTCAAAATCCGCGCCCTGACTCGAAATGTCGACCGCGATACCGGGATTCTCCCGCTCGAAGCCCTCAGCGATCTTCTGCAATTCGGTTAACGAATGCTGTCCGAGGTTAGACATGAATTCAAGCGTGACCTGCTGCGAATCGTCCGAACTTCCTGCCTGCCGCGCCGAATTTCCGGAACATCCGGCCAGCAGAATCATCATGGCCGTCAAGCCGGCGCCGATCCTCTTTTTCATAAGCTTATTCCTCCTCGAATATGGGACGCCCGGCTTCCAGCAGGGCTCTGGCTTCCGGCGTAAACGGTACATATCTCGACACGTCCCTGAAAATCGTATAAATCGCGGGTCCGGTATGCACAACGATCGGCGGGTTCGCCGCATCGATCGTCAGCTGCTCGCACAGCTCGCCGATGTGACGTTCTTCCTCGGGCGTCAACGGCTGCACCACATAAGCAAACGTAATATGAAACCGATAACGGTCATGGTTCGGGAACTTCACGCCGGTCACTTCCGCAAGGCGGTCCCTGAACTGCCGCAGCCGCTCGGCGGTCGCCGGGTCGGCCGGCCGAAGCCAGATGCGGCACGCATCGAAGCCGTCCACCGTCATGGCGAACGATTCCGGTACGTCGATTTCCTGCCATCTGTCGGCAAAGAAAACGTCGGTGTCTTCGAGCGAAGCCTGCGTGCTCAGATGCCGGGACCAAAGCGCTTGTTCCCGATTATGATCGCACAGCAGTTCGAACACGGTCATATGCACCGATTCCGGCGGCAGAAGCGCGAACCGTGCTGCGAAAGGCAGCCGGCGGAACGTCGCTTGAACGTGGGCAATTTGCTGCATGACGGTCGCATTTCGGGTTAAATCGCATACGATCGTGCTGCCCGGGAAGTCGTTACGGCTTCCGTCTGCATTGAACTTGCGGTTCTCCGCCGCGTAAGTCGGATAAGGGTTGTCCACTTTCCTATGCACCTCGCTTGATCGAATTGGGCTTTTTCCTCGGTCATTGCATGTTAGAATGACACCGGTGTCATCACACGGAAATAAGCACTGCTTAGCTCCTCCTTCGTAGGATAGGTTCACTGTAACGCTCTTTTATAAATTACGATCAAGATTTATGTAATATTTTCTTATTAGTGAAATTAGCCACTTAACAAGCGGGACGCTATCGGAGCGATAGCTGTCGGGTTATTTCACGCTTTGCCGAATGACGAGCTGCGGATCGACTTCGACCGATACCAGATCGGTGTCGCCGTCGATGATTTTGTCTACGGTCTGTACGATTTGTCTCGCCAGCTCTTCAAAGTCCTGTCCGACCGTGGTTAGAGGAGGATAATAATAATTCGAAATCGGAATATTGTCGAACCCGATAACCGAGACGTCGCCCGGAATGGTCAAGCCATGACTGTATATCGAATGGTATACGGCCACCACTTTCTCGTCCCCCGATACGAAAAACACTTCCGGCAGCAGGTTTTGCTCGATTTTCCAATCGACGAACCGCTTTATTTTCTCAAACTCGTTCATATGATACACCACTTCCAACAAATCGGGCGAAATGCCGTGTATCCGATACGCTTCGACCATCGCGTTCGCCCGCTCCCGATTGACCGCCATGTCGGCGCCAAGCAGCAGGCAGATCCGCGTCAGGCCCCGTCCGAACAAATAGTCGGCCGCGTCCAGCATGCCTTTGCGGTTATTGTTGGATACGGAAAAAGCGGCCTGTTCGTGCTTCTCGACCGATACGAACGGAATTTGGTTGTCCAGCGCAAGTTGGACCCGTTTGTCGTTCTCCTCGATGTATAACAACACGACCGCATCCACATAGCCGCTTGACGTTTCAAGAATGGAGTTTTTCAGATCGTTGTCGTCGTAAATGACTTCGTGCAGAATCGTATACCGGTTCTGGGCGGATACGCTCGTTAGATAAGAGAACAGGATATCCAGCCATTTGGTCGTATTCTGATCGCGATTTTTGCGCACCGAGATCAGCAAGGTTTTGTGCGTCTTCGTATTCAGGTTCTGCGCGTACAAATTCGGCTTGTAGCGGGTGTCGGCAATGACTTTGAGCACCTTGTCGCGGGTAGCCGGCTTGACGTTCGGTTCGTTGTTGATGACTCTGGAGACCGTTTTGATCGACACGCCGGATAATCTGGAAATATCCCTTATCGTATATTTCAACGAGATGCAGCTCCTTTTTCCCTCATATATCTGCGCATTTTCCGAGTATAGGCAAGGTTGATACCGTTATCAACGCGGGGCGGGGAAAACGCCAAGCGCAAGTCGTCTGCGCTTGGCGTCATCCGTAACAGCATACCCGACGAATGTTGCCTTAGGGTGCCGCTGTCCTGAAAAAGAGCTTGAGCAGCGGAGGCGCGATCAGGGTCGTCAGAATGACCGCAATGATTACCGTGGTGAAGAACCCGGGCAGCAGCAGGTCGGAAGCGAGTCCGGTCGCCGCGATGATCAGGGCCACTTCGCCGCGCGACACCATGCCGGCTCCGACGGCCAGTGCCGATCTTCTTCCGAAGCCGGTCGCGGCGGCTCCGACCGCTCCTCCGAGCAGCTTTGTCACGACGGCCATCGCCGTCAGCGCGATAAGCAGCGGAAGCTGGCTGCCGACGCCCTGAAAAGACACGTTCAATCCGATACTGACAAAAAATACGGGCACAAAGATCGAGTAGGCCACAGGTTCCACCTTGGATTCGACCTGATGCTTGAACGTCGTTTGGGACACGGCCAGACCTGCGGCAAAAGCGCCGATGATCCCTGCGATCCCCATCTTTTCTCCAAAGTAAGCAAAAGCAAAACAGAACACCAAAGCGATCGTAAGCACCGGTTCCATGACCCGGAATTTTGATGTCCATGCTAGGACGCGCGGCACCGCGAGCCAGCCGACGAGGAACACGGCAGCGAAGAAGATTACTTTTTTGATCAGCAGCAGGCCGATCGATACACTGCCCGTATCGCCCGTACCCAAAAAGCTCGTCAGCACGGCAAGCAGCACGACGACCAAGACGTCATCCACGACGGCTGCGCCCAAAATCGTCGTCGCTTCGCGCGAATCCAGCTTGTCCATTTCTTTTAACACCTGAACCGTAATGCTTACCGAAGTGGCACTAAACAGAACGCCGAGGAAAAGCGACTGCGCTATGGAAAATCCGAACAATTCACCTACCCCGTATCCACCGATCAACGGAAACAGGATCCCGCCCAGCGCAACGGCAAGGGCCGGCTTCCAATTCTTTTTCAACTGGTCCAGATCCGTTTCCAGCCCGGCCATGAACATGAGAAGCAGGACGCCGATCTCGGCCATATACTCGATAAACGAACCCTGATGGATCCACCCGAGCAGTGCCGGACCCAAGACGATCCCGATCAACAGTTCGCCCAATACGGCAGGCTGGCCCAATCGGACCGATACATGCCCCGCCAATTTCGTTCCCGCCAAAATAAGAACCAGATACAAAATAAATGTCATGGATCGATCTCCTTATGCTTGTGAATGCGTCCGATTCGAATCGACATCCATACCTTAGCACAAAAAAGATCGACGAAAAATACCGATTTTAAACAGTCTGGGATCGCTTGTTTCCTTCGAAAAAGGCTCGGACATCCGGGGATACGACTTTTAACAAAAAACCTTCAGAACGCAAACCAGAAGGTATCATTTGCCGCGCTCCACGCCCCGGATCAAGGCTTTCCGCCGCTCTGCCGGAAAGCGCCGGGCGTGATGCGTTCCAGCTTCTTGAACAGCGCTCCGTAATAGCTGCTCGATTCGAATCCGACCCGCCGCGCGATCTCTTCCATGCCAAGCTGCGGGATGTCGAGCAGCAGCTCTTTGCTTTTGTTCACCCTGACCTGGTTGACGTAGCTCATGGGCCGGACGCCGGTCGTCTTCTTGAACAGATGGCAGAAATATTCCGGCGTTACGCCGATCTCTTCGGCAAGCGCCTGTAAAGGGATCGCTTCACCGTAATGCCGCTCGATATAGTCCAGAGCCGGCTTCAACCGCGCATACTGCTGCCCGACCGTCTCTTTGCCTTCGACGGACACGCACTGCAGAATCTCGGTCAACAACGTATAGAGCACCGCGGAACAAGCGAAATTGCGGAGCGTTTGTTCCTGCGGCGCCGCGGCGGCCCGCAGCAGTTCGCGCATTCGCTCCGACAGGGAATCGGGCGCATCAACCGTGTAGACGGACGTCCCGACGATACCGACCGTGTCGAACAGATTCGCCGCGCCGCTGCCGTCGAAGATGATCCAGTCGACTTCCCACTGCCCGGATACGGCACGATATTCGTGTTTTTGCCCGGGAAACAGCAGCATGCCCATGCCCGGCTGGATCAGGTGTTCGGCTGTGCCCAGCTTGAACCTGCCCGTGCCGCGGCGGCATTGAATCCATTGGTAATCCCGGATGCCCGGATCGCGAAAAACCGGTTCTTGTTCATGCTGCAGGCCGATGCCGAGCAGGTACACGGGCAGGCGCTTGTCCCGGGCGGACAAGACGGGGAACACGGGTCTGGGACGGGACATAAGAGAGACGCTCCTTCATCTTAATATCGTGATGCCGGATTAATTATTTGAGATTTCCAGTCTAATCGGAATCCCCTATAATCGCAATATCCAGATAGAAGAAGGAGACTGCGCGATGAATATCCAGATAGGGATCGATTATTATCCGGAGCAGTGGAGCCGGGAATTGTGGGAAAGCGATGCCAACCTTATGCAGGAGACGGGCGTGTCCACCGTGCGCATGGCGGAGTTTGCGTGGAGCCGTCTGGAGCCGGCGGAAGGCGATTACCGGTTCGAATGGCTGGACGCGGCGATCGACACGTTCGCTTCGCGGGGCATGCAGGTCGTGCTGTGCACGCCTACCAACACGCCGCCGAACTGGCTGACGGCCCGTTATCCGGACGTGCTGCCTCTGGACGAGCAGCTTCACGTCGTCCGCCCCGGCGTACGCGGGCACCGCTGCAACAACAGCCCTTCCCTGCAAAGAGTAGGCTCGGCATTCGTGGAAGCGATCTCACGGCGCTACGCAAAGCATCCGGCCGTTATCGGCTGGCAGATCGATAACGAGATGCATGACCAGGAGTGCCATTGCGACACGTGCAATCAGGCTTTCGTCGCTTGGCTGCAGCAGCGTTATGCGGACCTCGAAGAGTTGAACCGGGAGTGGGGAACGGTCGTCTGGAGCGGCGAATACGGCGATTGGTCCGAGATCACGACGCCGATCGGCGGCGGCAGGCCGATGAATCCGTCCTACATGCTGGAGTACAAGCGCTTCTGCTCGGACAGCGTCGGCCATCTGCTGAACTGGCAGCTCGAGATTTTGCGCCGCAACTGCCCGGAGCAGTTCGTGACGCATAATATGTGGCAGTATCCCAACACGCTCGATTATTACGATCTGCATCGGGAACTGGACTTCGTTTCGTTCGATTATTATCCGAATGAACTGTATCGCGATTACGGCGACCGGTTCCCGAGAAACGGAGCGCTCACGCTGGACCTGGTCCGGGGCATCAAGCGGCAGGGATTCTGGGTCATGGAGCAGCTCAGCGGAGCGCAGGGCGCGTGGATGCCGATTCAGCGCACGCCTTATCCCGGCCTGATTCGGGCCCGCTCCTGGCAGGCGATCGCTCGCGGCGCCGACCGGATCGTGCATTTCCGCTGGCGCAGCGCCACGGTCGGCGCCGAGCAGTTCTGGCACGGCTTGATCGACCACAGCAACGTGCCCGGACGCCGATTCCGGGAATTCGCCCAGCTGACCCGCGAAGTGAACCGGCTCGGCGAACGGCTCGGCGGTTCGATCGTCTCGAATACGGTGGCGATTCTTCATTCGCATGACCAGCATACGGCGCTGTCCCTTCAGGCCCAGGCCGAAGGCGGCATGTCCTATATCGACAATCTGTCCTCGATGCACAATGCCTTTCTCAAAATGGGCGTGGGCACGGACGTGATCAACTGGACGGAACCGCTCGACGGGTACACGATCGTCGTGGTCCCTTCCCTCTTCTTGTTAAGCGAAGAAGTCGCGCAGCGGTTGGAGCGATTCGCGGAGCAGGGCGGCACCGTCGTACTGACGAATCGAACCGGCGTCAAAAATATGCGGAACGTATGCGAGATGCGCCCTCTGCCCGGCCTGCTGGCGGAAGCGGCCGGGGTCGTCGTGAGCGAATACGACGCGATCGGCCGCAGCGAACATGCGATTCGCGACGCGCAAGGCCGCATCTTCGCCGCGCAGCAGTGGTGCGACCTGCTGGAACTGCGCGGCGCCGAAGCGATCGCTTGGTACGACAACGACTTCTACGAAGGAGTGCCGGCGGTGACCGTCAACGCGTTCGGCGCCGGCCAGGTCTATTACGTCGGCACCTGGCCGGAACCGGCCTACTTCCATGCGTTGTTCGAAGAACTGCTCGCGCAAAAAGGGCTGACGCCCGGACTCCGTCTCCCCGAAGGGGTCGAGCTGTCGGTTCGAACCAAAGGCGAAGCAGCGTTCCGGTTCCTGATCAATTTGACGAACGAACCGCGGGAGATCGAACTGGACACCCCTTGCGTCAGCCTGCTGACCGGCGAGCGACTGGAGCGGCAGCTGATCCTTCCGGCGCTGGGCGTGGAGATTTTGGAGTAATCTTTTTCGGGGAAATGGATTGGATCTGCATGCAGCGCGTACAAACCCTTACTTCGCCAGATGCCGGTCGCCCCAACCGACGATCGCTTCGATCAGCGGCACCAGTTCCCTGCCGGACTCGGTCAGCGAATATTCGACCCGAAGCGGCACTTCGGCAAAAGCTTCGCGCCGCACGACGCCGTGGGCGATCAGTTCCTTCAGCGTATTCCCGAGCGTCGTCGCCGTAATGCCGTTCAGTTCTCTTTTCAACGCGTTGTAGCGGATCGTCTCGTTCCCGGCAAGAACGGCCAAGATAGGAAGATTCCACTTGCCTCCGATGACTTGAAAAGAAAACGCGGCCGGGCACAACCTTTGCATGTCGGAATCGTATTTCATATTTTTCGCTCCTTTTCAGGAAGTTCTTGTCCACAAGTTCTTCCGGGTTGTTGGCCCAAGTATCCTGCAGGATACCTGGTATGAAAAAAGACAGTAATTGAAGTTCAAATCCCAAGTCTTATAATAATACCATGTAACCTAAAGAAAGCTAATAACCTTCACAAGGAGAATGCAGGCATGAAAACGAATCCGAATACGGTATGCGATTTACGAACCGGCGAATGCGGACCGAGCGACGAAGACGCGATCCAGCGGCTCGATTTCTCGCCGCAAACGTCCAAGCTGACGCTCCATTACGTCACCGATCCGATCTGTTCCCACTGCTGGGCGCTGGAACCGGTCCTGAACCGTTTTCAGCTCCAGTACGGACATCATTTTGAATTCAACGTCGTCATGGGCGGACTGCTCCCAAGCTGGAACGGTTTTGGCGACCGGGCGAACGGGATTCGGCAGCCGTCCGACGTTGCCGGGCATTGGAGAGAAGTCGGCGAACATTCCCGCATGCCGATCGACGGCAGCTTGTGGCTGGATCATCCGATCCAATCTTCTTTTCCTCCGTCCCGCGTGTTCAAAGTCATCCAGCAAAACCATCCCGGCAAAGAACGGGAATACCTGCGCAAGACACGCGAGCGGCTGTTTGCTTTCAACGAAAATATCGCCGAAGAAGCCGCGATGATCCGCCTCGTCGACGAGATCGGCCTGAACGGCCGGGACCTCGTCGCACAGGCGGCAGAGGAATCCGCCCAGACGCTGCTGGAAGAAGATTTCGCTCTGGCTGCCCGGCTCGGAGTCCGCGGTTTTCCGACGATCGTCATGATGAACGAAAATAGTCAAGGCGTCAAAATCGTCGGGGCGCAGCCGCTTGAGACCTACGTCAAAGGTCTTGAATCTCTGTTGAACAAACCGGCGAGTGCGGCTGAAGTTCCGACTCTGTCGGACTGGTTCTCGGGCAAAGAGCATCTCTTTTCCAAAGAAATCGAAGTGATGTACGACCTGCGGCCGGATCAGGCCGAAGCATTCGTCGCCGAGCAGTTAAGCGGCCGGCCGCCCCGTATTCGGCACGTCATGGGCGAGCTGTATATCTGACGACCGACAAAACAGCGCTCAAGTCCATCCTGCGGACTTGAGCGCTTTTTGCTTTCGAATTTCTTTTCCCCGGCAGCCCGTCCGTCTTCGCTTACACCGAACGTTCGGGCGCCGCCGTGGCCGTTTTGTCGAGCGACGAGAACTTCACCCGCCGCACGGCGTAGTAGACAAGGCCCACGATCAACCAGCCGGTGCCGAGCAGCAGCGAAGAACGGCCGAGCAGCGTGATCAGGTACAGGACGAACAGCGAACCGAACAGCGGACATACCAGCCGAATCAGAAGATCACGCGGCGCGCGCTGCTTCCGACGAACGATATAGTGCGCGATTACGGAAATATTCACGAACAGGAACGCGGTCAAAGCGCCGAAGCTGACGAACTTGATCGCCGTCTCCAGACTGATGAACAGCGCCGACAGCGAGATCAGACTCATGAGCAAAATGTTGAACACGGGCGTGCGATATTTGGCGTGCAGCGAAGCAAACGGCTTCGGCAGCAGCGACGTGCGGCCCATGACGAGCAGCAGCCGGGTCACGGTCGTCATGGATGACATGCCCTGCGACAGCACGGAGAAAATGATGACGAACGTGAAGATGCCCGCAAGCAGTCCGCCGCCGATCGACTGCATCAGTTCGTAGCCGGCCGAGTCCACGTGGGTATACGCGAAATTCGGATAGATCTGCTGAATGAGATAGGCGGTGATGAAATAGAGCAGTCCGGCGGTCACCACGATGATGAAAATGGCGCGCGGGATCGTCTTCTTCGGGTCTTTCGTCTCTTCCGCCATCGTCGTGATCGAATCGAAGCCGAGGAACGAGAAGCAGACCAGCGAAGCGCCGGCCAAAATGGTCGAGAAACTGACGCCCGACGAGGCGGGGAACGGGTTCAGCCCGGCGCTGACGCCGCCCGTCACCGCTTTGTACACGAGCATGCCGCAGAATCCGGCGATAAAGAGCAGCTGCAGCAGGACGAAGATTTTGTTGATGTTGGCCGACGTTTTGATACCGATGATGTTGATGACCATGACGATCAGCGTCAGCAGCACGATCCAGACCGCGGACGGCACGGAAGAGAACTGCGCATGCAGATTCACGCCGAACATCAGCACCGCGACGATGCACGAGAACAAATAATCGAGCAGAATGGCCCAGCCGACGACGAAGCCGAGAAACGGGTTGATCGCTTTGGACACGTACGTATAGGCCGATCCGGACACGGGAAACGCTTTGGCCATCTGCCCGTAGCTCAGCGCGGTGAAGATGATGGCGACGAACGCCAGCACGTAAGCGGCAAGCAGCATCCCGCCGGCCCCTTCGTGCAGCACTCCGAAACTGGTGAAGAAGATCATGGGCGACATCCAGGCCAGTCCCATCGTGACAACATGCGATAAAGACAAATCTCTTTTTAACGTGATTTCTTTGGACATGTGGATGCACTCTCCATTCGGGATTGTCTCTGAGCATGCCGGAATCATATGTTAGGTTTTCTGCGTCTTTCAGAGTAGACCGACTATAACAAGCTTCTTTTTCGTTTGTAAATAGGAACATTTATTCGTATTTAATACCTAAACCTAACATAAAGATCAAATAAACGGACTTACACGGCTGAATTTCGAAAAAAACCTTGCTCGACTCGTCACCTTATGTTAATGTTTGTGACACAACAACTGCATACAAATTGTTTTCTAGGGTTCCGGGTGCTGTCTAAGGCCGACTGGTCCGAGAGAAAACGCATCGGCCGCAATCATTCCGATGTCCACGGCGGGACAAAAGCCCGGGAGAAACGTCAAAGCGAACAGCTTTGACGGTTTCTCCCGGGCTTTTTGTTTTTCCCGCTCCCCTGTTCCCGTTCATATTCAGATTCGAGGAGGGTTTCGCATGGAGGCATTCACGATTCAGCCGGGCGGCAAATGGTCCGGCATCATCGGAAAAGGAAAACGGGTTCGGTTCGAAGCCGCCGGCCGTCAGGCCAATTTGTCCGTGCTGCTCTACTCCGCGGCCGACCCTGCCGAACGCTACAACATGCCGGATACGTTAAAAGCGCAGCACACGGCCTTTTTCACGGCGGGCCACGTACTTATGAGCGATCAGGGCCGCGTGCTCGCCTCGATCGTCGAAGACACGGCGGGCTGGCACGATCCGCTTGGCGGCTATACGACCCGAAGCGCCACGGACGACCGCTACGGCTTCACCCGCTACCAGCAGCAGCGCAACGATTGGCTGCGCAGCGGAGCAGAGAATTTCACGGTGGAGCTGTTCCGCAGCCGCCTGACGGCGCGCGACCTGATTCCGCCGGTGAACCTTTTTTCCAAAGTGGTGTGCGAACTCGACGGCAGCATGCGCTACGCCGAGCAGGACACGGAAGGCCGCAGCGTGACGCTGCGCACGGAGATGGACGTGCTGTTCGTCTTCTCCAATACGCCCAATCCGCTGAACCCCTCCCCTCTCTATCCGGACGCCGCGATTGCGATTGAAGTAAGCGAAGCGGCGCCGGTCACGGATCAGGACCTGTGTGTCCGCCACTGCCCGGAGAACCGCCGCGCTTTCGAGAATACATGGCAGGCCCAGGCGCTGCTGAGAGGAGCGAACGTCCAATGAACACTTACGCATTCGTGCCCGCCCTGAGTCCGCTGCGTCCGGAAGACGCGGTCTACTCCCATATCATTCCCGCTGGCGACGGCTGGCTGCACGACCTGCTGCCGGGGCAGACGCTCCGCCTCGTCGATCTGGAAGGCAATCAGGCCGTCGATACGCTGTTCTACGCCAGCGAAGATCCGGCCGACCGGTACAGCGCCGTCCGCACGATTACCGGGCAGCGGAATCTGTACCTGACGACCGGCTCCGTGCTCAAAGCGGAATCCGGCCGCGATCTGCTGCGGATCACGGCCGACACGTGCGGACGCCACGACACGATCGGCGGCGCCTGCTCCGCCCAGAGCAACACCGTTCGCTATTCGCACGACACGCTGCCGATGCACAACTGCCGCGATACGTTCATGCTCATGCTGGCCGGACGGCCCGAATTTACCAAACGGGATCTCGCGCCGAACGTCAACTTCTTCATGAACGTGCCGGTGACGCCGGAAGGCGGACTGTCTTTTGCCGACGGCGTATCCGGTCCGGGCCGCTACGTGGAACTGGTAGCGCTCTGCCCGGTCACCGTGCTGATCAGCAACTGTCCGCAGCTGAACAATCCGTGCAACGCCTACAACCCGACGCCGGCGCAGGTATTGATCTGGAACGACCAAGGAGGCGAAGCCCATGTTTAACAAAGTGATGATCGCCAACCGCGGCGCGATCGCGGTGCGCATCCTGCGCACGCTCAAGAAGATGAATATTGCGTCGCTCGTCGTGTACACGCGGGCGGATCGCGACAGCCTGCACGTGGAACTGGCGGACGAAGCGGTGCTGATCGGCGAAGGCCCCGCCAAAGAAAGCTACATTAATGGAGAGCTGATTCTGCGGACGGCTCTGGAGCACGGCGTGGACGGTATCCATCCCGGCTACGGCTTCCTGAGCGAGAACGCTTCGTTCGCCAGAGCGTGCGCTGAACAGGGAATCGCTTTTATCGGGCCGGAGCCGGAGCATATCGAGCTGTTCGGCCTGAAGCATACCGCGCGGGCGCTGACCGAAGCGGCGGGCGTTCCGCTGCTGCCCGGCACCGGCTTGATGGAGAATCTGGCGGAAGCGGTGCTGCAGGCACGGCGCATCGGCTATCCGGTCATGCTCAAGAGCACGGCCGGAGGCGGCGGGATCGGCATGCGCATCTGCGAAAACGAAGCGGAGCTGCAGGAATCCTACGCCTCCGTCACCCGTTTGGCGGCGGCCAACTTCAACGACGGCGGCGTCTTTTTGGAAAAATACATTACCCAGGCGCGGCACGTGGAAGTGCAGATCTTCGGCAACGCGGACGGCGAAGCGGTAGCGCTCGGCGAACGCGACTGCTCCGTGCAGCGCCGCAACCAGAAAGTCGTCGAAGAGACGCCGGCTCCGCGGCTGCCGGAAGACGTGCGCCGGCGCATGCTGGAATGCGCGCGGATGCTCGCCGAAGCGGCGAATTATCGCAGCGCGGGCACGGTCGAATTTCTATACGATGCGGCTTCGGAGCAATTTTATTTCCTCGAGGTGAATACGCGCCTGCAGGTGGAACACGGCGTGACCGAAGAAGTGCTCGGCATCGATCTCGTGGAATGGATGGTGCGCGAAGCGAAGCACGATCTGCGGAACCTGCCGGATCTCGTGCGGCATCCGCAGGGACACAGCCTGCAGGTACGCCTGTACGCCGAAGACGCCGGCCAGGATTTCCGGCCGAGCGCCGGGGTGATCGACGACGTGGTCTGGCCGGCCGGCGCCCGCGTAGAGACTTGGATCGCCAAAGGCGTCGACGTGACGACGCTGTACGACCCGATGCTGGCCAAGATTATCGTGCATGCGGACGATCGGGACGCGGCGATCGAGGCAATGATCGCCTGCCTCGACGAACTGCGCGTCTACGGCCTCACGACGAACCAGTCGTACGTGGCCGCCCTGCTGCAGGAGCCGGATTTCCGCGGCGGGCAGGTCCATACCGGCATGCTCGCCGGCTTCTCGCCGCTTGAACGCGCGATCGAAGTGATCGACGGCGGCATCCAGACAACGGTGCAGGACTACCCGGGACGCACCGGCTACTGGGATATCGGCGTCCCGCCTTCGGGACCGATGGACGCGCTGTCGTTCCGGATCGGCAACCGGCTGCTCGGCAACGAAGACGAAGCCGCCGGTCTGGAGATGACGTTCCGCGGCGGCAGCTACCGCTTCCGGGATACGATCCGGTTCTGCCTGACCGGCGCCGCCATGACCGCGGATCTGGACGGCGTGCCCGTCCTGCCGTACGCGCCGACCGAAGCGCCGGCCGGCTCGGTGCTGACCGTCGGCGAAGCCGCCTCGGGCATGCGCACTTACCTGCTCGCCGCCGGCGGGCTCGATATTCCGCTCACGCTGGGCAGCGCCGCAACCTTCACGCTCGGCGGCTTCGGCGGTTACGGCGGCGGCGCGCTGCGCCCCGGCGCCGTGCTGCGCGTGAAGCCGTCCGCCGGCCGCCCGCTGCCGGCGGCGGCTCCGGCTTCGCGGCCGGCCGTGTCCCGCGAATGGA
>NZ_VPFK02000027.1:0-125167 GCF_008634075.2 Saccharibacillus sp. WB 17
TGTACCAGTTGTTCCGCCAGGAGCATCGCTGGGTAGCTACGTGCGGAAGGGATAAACGCTGAAAGCATCTAAGCGTGAAGCCCCCCTCAAGATGAGATTTCCCACACGCAAGTGGTAAGACCCCTTGAAGACGACGAGGTAGATAGGCAGGAGGTCGAAGCGTAGCAATACGTGTAGCTGACCTGTACTAATCGGTCGAGGGCTTATCCTATAGACTTGCGCAGCAAGGTTCTTCGGAAGCATCCGCTTCGGTTGAGACTTCTGCGCGAGCAAACACTTCATGACGCGAAGTGGATCGTTTCGGATCCGGTTTTCAAGGTGCAAACCTTGTAGTATAGCTTATTTTTAAGCTGAATGTTCCCTGATAGCTCAGTTGGTAGAGCACTCGACTGTTAATCGAGTTGTCACAGGTTCGAGTCCTGTTCGGGGAGCCATATGGAGAGGTGTCCGAGTGGCCGAAGGAGCACGATTGGAAATCGTGTAGGCGTCTAAAGCGTCTCGAGGGTTCGAATCCCTCTCTCTCCGCCATATTTTTTACAGCAAGGCCCGTTGGTCAAGGGGTTAAGACACCTCCCTTTCACGGAGGTAACAGGGGTTCGAATCCCCTACGGGTCATTCTTCTTTTCGAAAGAGAAGAAGCACGAAAAAACATTTGACATGAGGCTGCTAACATGATATACTAGTAAGCGTATGTGAAATGGAGGCTTAGCTCAGCTGGGAGAGCATCTGCCTTACAAGCAGAGGGTCGGGGGTTCGAGCCCCTCAGCCTCCACCATATAATTATACACTCTGACGCGGGGTGGAGCAGCTCGGTAGCTCGTCGGGCTCATAACCCGAAGGTCGCAGGTTCAAATCCTGCCCCCGCAATTGCTTCACCTTATGGCCTGGAACCGTGGTGTAGGGGTTAACATGCCTGCCTGTCACGCAGGAGATCGCGGGTTCAAATCCCGTCGGTTCCGCCATTTTTATTGCTTTCCATCTGCTCGAAGTCGGGCTTACAGGAAAAACTGCTTGGCTCGGTAGCTCAGTCGGTAGAGCAAAGGACTGAAAATCCTTGTGTCGGCGGTTCGATTCCGTCCCGAGCCACCATTGATAACCAAATAGAATCACATTCAAAAATTGGCCGGTGTAGCTCAATTGGTAGAGCAACTGACTTGTAATCAGTAGGTTGGGGGTTCAAGTCCTCTCGCCGGCACCATTTATTGAATTGTGGAGGCTTAGCGAAGTGGCCAAACGCAGCAGACTGTAAATCTGTTCTCTCTGAGTTCGGTGGTTCGAATCCATCAGCCTCCACCAGTTATAGGGGCATAGTTTAAAGGTAGAACAACGGTCTCCAAAACCGTTAGTGTGGGTTCAATTCCTGCTGCCCCTGCCATAGTAATTTCATATTTAACCCAAAGATTTATTTTGCATTTTGGCGGTCGTGGCGAAGGGGTTAACGCATCGGACTGTGACTCCGACATTCGCGGGTTCAATTCCCGTCGATCGCCCTTTTCTTTGTTGGGGGTTAGCCAAGCGGTAAGGCAACGGACTTTGACTCCGTCACGCATAGGTTCAAATCCTATACCCCCAGCCATTTTATTTCTTCAAAAAAAGTAAGCGGACGTGGCTCAGCGGTAGAGCATCGCCTTGCCAAGGCGAGGGTCGCGGGTTCGATTCCCGTCGTCCGCTCCATTTTTTTTATTTACGGCGCCATAGCCAAGTGGTAAGGCACAGCTCTGCAAAAGCTCTACCCCCAGTTCGAATCTGGGTGGCGCCTCCAGTTTTTCAAAATTTTATACAGCTTGCGCCCTTAGCTCAGCTGGATAGAGCGTTTGACTACGAATCAAAAGGCCAGGAGTTCGAATCTCTTAGGGCGCGCCATTTATCTAGTTTTTTTTGTTTGTGCCGGTGTGGCGGAATGGCAGACGCGCTCGACTCAAAATCGAGTGGGGAGACCCGTGAAGGTTCGAGTCCTTTCACCGGTATTACGAGTAATGAAGAACCTGCAGCCTGCAGGTTCTTTTTTTTGTTACAATGACGGCAAAGTCATTTCGAAAGGGGCGGACCGCGATGCTGAGAGAGACCGACCGGAAGGCGGGCGAGAACGGGAAAGACTATGCGTACCGGGTGATCCGCAGCAATATTATGGATCTGACGCTCGTTCCCGGACGGGCAATCAGCGAGATCGAGTTGGCGGCCGCCCTGCAGCTGTCCCGCACGCCGGTGCGGGAAGTCATGTCCCGACTCAAAGAAGAGTATCTGGTCGACGTGATTCCCCAGGTCGGTACGTATGTCTCGAAGATCGACGCACAGCTGATCGAAGAAGCGGCTTTTATGCGACTGAATTTGGAACAAGAAGTGCTCCGCCTGGTCTGCGGGAATCTGTCGTCCGACATTTTGCTGGAACTGCGGCACAATTTGCAGCAGCAGGAAGACGTGCGGGATCACGCAGCCGGTGCAGCGGCTTTTCACGAGCTGGACAACGCGTTTCACCGGTTGATGTTTCGCGGCTGCGGCAAAGAACATGTGTGGGACTCGATCACAAGGCTGAGTACGCACTACAATCGGATGCGGCTGCTGTTCGAGACGGAGCATCCTTTCGACGAGGCGATCGAGCAGCACCGCCAGTGGATCGAACTGATTGCCGAAGGGCGCGTAGACGAGGTGGAAGGTGCCGTACACGAGCATATCCGGCAGCCGATTCTGCATTGGAAAACGCTGCTCGGCAGCGACGATCGGTACAGCGGCTTTTTCAAAACTTCGGACGTGTTCGAGGTGGCGGCTTCGGACGGTTTGGCGCCGCGCAATGCCCTTTAACAAATTCGCAAAAGCAGCCGACCCGTCGGCTGCTTTTGTTTTTGCAGAACGGGGGCAAAGCGGCGGCACCCGAATAAGCTTGCTATGCCTATACTGGCATGCTAGTATTCCAGTATGTAGACTTTAAAGCAGAAGGAGTGGATCGAAGTGGAGATGACGTTTCGTTGGTACGGCGAAGACGACCCCGTCAAGCTGGAGCATATTGCGCAGATTCCCGGGATGACAGGGATCGTAAGCGCCATTTACGATATTCCGGTCGGCGAGGAATGGCCGGTGGAGCATATTCGCGCGCTCAAGCGGCGGGTAGAAGCAGTCGGACTGCGGCTGTCGGTCATCGAAAGCGTTCCGGTGCATGAAGACATCAAGCTGGGTCTGCCGACACGCGACCGCTACATCGAGAATTACGCCAATACGCTGCGCAATCTGGGCAATGCAGGCGTCCCGGTCGTCTGTTACAATTTTATGCCCGTATTCGATTGGACGCGGTCCGACCTGAATTTCGAGCTGCCGGACGGATCGACCACGTTGATCTATGAAGAAGAGACTATTCGCCGGATGGACCCCAAGCTCGGCGAACTGGCGCTGCCGGGCTGGGATACTTCCTATGGCGAAGGCGGATTGGGTCCTCTTTTGGAAAAGTATGAAGAAGTGGACGAAGAGAAGCTGTGGGAGAACTTGGCCTACTTTATCGAGCGGATCATTCCGGCGGCCGAGGAGAGCGGAGTCAAAATGGCGATCCATCCGGACGATCCGCCGTGGCCGATCTTCGGTCTGCCGCGGATCATGACGAACCGGGACAATCTGGAGCGTTTCCTGAACCTGCACGACTCGCCTTACCACGGGTTGACGCTGTGCTCCGGTTCGCTTGGCTGCGATCCGAAAAATGATTTCGTGGAGATGGTGCGATATTTTGGCGGGGTGCGGAATCGGGTCCATTTCGCGCATCTGCGCAACGTGAAGATTACAGGCGACAAATCGTTCCGGGAATCCGGTCATTTATCGGAATGGGGTTCGCTCGACTTTTATGAAATCGTCAAAGCGTATACCGATTACGGCTTCGACGGACCGTTCCGCTCGGATCACGGCCGGATGATCTGGGGCGAGACCGGACGGGCCGGCTACGGCTTGTACGACCGGGCGCTGGGCGCCGTATACATCAACGGCTTGGCGGAAGCGACGACCAAAGCGAAGCAGGCGCCAGAAAAGTCAAAGTAAAAGTAAAAGTAAAAGTAACGCTAACGGGAAAACGCAAAAAGCTCAACCGTTGCAAGACACAGCCAACCGAATCAAGCCCGGCGCCGACGACGGCGACCGGGCTTTTTGACGCGACCGATTTAACGGGTACTGTTGCGGTACGTGCTGGGCGAGACACCGGTCGTTTTTTTGAAAGTGCGGGAAAAGTGGGCCGGGTCCATGCCGACGCGGTCCGCAATCAGCGAGATGCCCATGTCGGTGGAGGTCAGCAGGCGCCGGGCGAACTCGATCCGTTTATGCTGCACGTAGCTCATCGGGGTGGTGCCCATCTGTTTTTTGAAATAGGGAATAAAATAATTGGGATGCAGATGCACGATTTCGGCCAGCCGTTCGACTTCGAGCGGTTCTTCCAGCCGAGCCTCGATATACTCCAGCACAGCGCTCAGCTTGCCTCGTTCCCCGGCCTGCGCCGCAAGCTCCGACTGCTCGTCGTGCCCGCTTCGTTCGAGGCAGCAGGCGAGCAGCTGGAGCAGGCACGCTTTGACGCGCAGCGCGGCAAAAGGGCCGGGATGCTCGGACTGCCCGATCATGTCGCGGAACAGCGCTTCGACGGTCCCGGGATCGGCGGCATCGGCCAGATGAAAAGGCGACCCCGCCCGGAACAGCGGCCAGCCGCCGATCTTCGCGTCGAAATGGCAGAAGTAGCGGGAATACGGATTCCCGGGCGGGGTAAAGCGGGTCTGCACGGCTCCGGCCGGCATAATGAACAGCTGCCCGGGCCGGGGTTCGTACCGAATGCCGTCGAGCGTCACCGCGCCTTCCCCTTCGGTCACGTAATACAGGCGGTTGAACGACGGCTTCTCTTCGGAAGCGTTCCAACCGAAATAACCGGCGCGGTAAAAAGCATGGGAGACATGGACGGTCAGATTTTCCAGTTCGTTGCGGGAAAAAGACTGCATAAAAACCCTCGCTTTCCATAGATGTGTCCTTATTCGCAGTATACCTTCTTTTAGCCAAAACACCTTAGTTTTAGACAAGAAGTTCTTAATCGTGTTCATGTTCTTGCGTGCGCGTCCGGGTTATTCTCAAAAGGAACGAACGACAGGAACAGAAATGGAAGCGGAAACATAATCTGCAAGCGGCGGAGGGACATCATGAAGACGACTACAGGCACACAGATAAGGTTCGGCGTAATCGGTATCGGCAATATGGGCAGCGCCCACGCGCAGAGTCTGAACGGGCAGCGGATCGAAGGGGCCGTGCTGACCGCGGTATGCGATGTGCGGCAGGAACGGCTGGATTGGGCGGAGCAGCATCTTCCGGCTGACGTGAGACGTTACGCCGATCCCAAAGAGCTGATGCGCTCGGGCGAGATCGACGCGGTGCTGATCGCGACGCCTCATTACGATCATCCGACTTTGGCGATCGAAGCTTTTCAATACGGTCTGCACGTGCTGATCGAAAAGCCGGCCGGCGTCTACACCAAAGCGGTGCGGCAGATGAACGAAGCGGCGGCCGCAGCGGCAAAATCGGGTCTTGTGTTCGGCATCATGTACAACCAACGCACCAATCCGCTCTACCGCAAGCTGCGCGACCTCGTTCAATCGGGCGAACTGGGCGAGATCCGGCGGACCAACTGGATCATCACCAACTGGTATCGCTCGCAGAGCTACTACGATTCCGGCGGTTGGCGGGCGACGTGGCAGGGAGAAGGCGGCGGCGTGCTGTTGAACCAGGACCCGCATCAGCTCGATTTGTGGCAGTGGACGACGGGCATGATGCCCAAGCGCGTAAGAGCGTTTTGCAGCTTCGGAAAAAAACGGAATATCGAGGTGGAAGACGACGTGACCGCCTACGTGGAGTATGAGAACGGAGCGACCGGACTGTTCGTGACGACGGTCGGCGAGGCGCCGGGTACGAACCGGTTCGAGCTGGCGGGCGATAACGGCAAAATCGTGATCGAGGACGACAAGCTGACCTTTTGGCGCTTGCGCACGCCGGAACCGGAGTTCAATGCGTCGTATACGGGCGGATTCGGAGAGCCGGAATGCTGGAAATGCGACGTGCCGGTCGAGCGCGGAAGCGGGGAGCAGCACGAAGGCATCCTGAGCAATTTTACGCGGGCCGTGCTGCATGGAGAGCCGTTGATCGCCCCGGGCGAAGAAGGCATCCACGGGCTTACGCTGTCGAACGCGATGCATTTGTCGAGCTGGACCGACGGCTGGGTTGAACTTCCGATCGACGAAGACGCTTATCTGGCGCAGTTGAACGAACGGATCGAGCAGTCCACTTTTGTCAAAAAAACGGGCACGGACGCGACGCTCAACGTATCGGGCACGCACTGATTCCGCCGCGCATCACGGATCAACCGGCAATCAGAGATGCACGCGCACAAAAACGTGGGAAAGGCGGAACATACGATGAAAAGATCGACGATTGCCGCTCAGTTGTATACGTTTCGGGAACAGGCACAGACGAAGGAAGGCTTGGCGGACACGCTCTCCAGGCTCAAGCAAATCGGCTACGACGCGGTGCAGGTGTCGGGCATCGGCCCTATCGATCCCCATAGAGTCAAAGAACTCGCGGTGCAAAACGAACTGAAGATCTGCGCCACGCATATTGCGTACGATCGGCTGACGGATGACCTGCAAGCTGTGGCGGAGCAGCATAAGCTGTGGGACTGCGCCTACGTCGGACTCGGCATGGTGCCGGACCGGTACCGCGGCAGCGCGGACGGCTACCGAGCTTTTGCGAAGGAAGCGTCCGGTATCGCCCGGCGGCTCAAACAGGAGTACGGCCTGCAGTTCGTGTACCACAACCATCAGATCGAATTCGAACGGTACGACGGCCGCACGGCGATGGATATTTTGCTGGACGAAAGCGATTCGGAAGCGTTCGGCTTCGAACTGGACATGTACTGGGTGCAGGCAGGCGGAGGCGATCCGGCCCAGTGGGCGCACAAGGTCGCAGGCCGAATGGAGGTCGTCCATCTCAAAGACATGGAGATCGTGGACGGACAGGCGGTTTTTGCGGAAGTGGGACACGGCAATATGAATTATCCGGCCATTATCGAAGCGTGCCGGGCGACAGGCGTGGAATGGTACGTCGTCGAGCAGGACGTCTGCCGGCGCGACCCGTTCGAGAGTGCGAGGATGAGCCTGGATTATTTGCACGGACTGCTGCGGCGGGAGAAGACGATGTAAGGAGTTTGGGAGTGGAAGGATCTCACAAGCAGGACGGAACGGGAAACAGCCGTGCGGACTGTGCGAAAAAAAGGCAGCGGAAGGATGAATCGACGATGGGACGAAGCGACGGCATGAATTACGCGCCGAGACACGAAGCGAAGCCGGTAGTGGCACCGGGCGAATTTGTTTTTGCGGCGGCGGCTCTGGATCACGGGCATATTAACGGCATGTGCAACGGGCTGATCGAAGCCGGCGGCACGTTGAAATGGGTCTATGATCCCGATCGGGTCAAAATGGAAGCTTTTATCGCGTCGTTTCCGGGCGTGAAGGCAGCGGATTCGCTGGAAGACATTCTGGATGATCCGGAAGTGCGGATGGTCTGTTCGGCGGCCATCCCGGCCAGACGCGGACCGCTGGGCGTGCGGGTGATGGAGAGCGGCAAAGATTATTTCACGGACAAAGCGCCGTTCACGACGCTCGCGCAGCTTGACGAGGCGGAAGCCTGCGCCGCCCGGACGGGCCGCAAGTATATGGTCTACTACAGCGAGCGCCTGCATGTCGAGAGCGCGGTGTACGCGGATCAGCTGATCCGCCAGGGCGCGATCGGCCGCGTCGTACAGGTGACGGGCGCGGGCCCGCACCGGCTGAATGCCGCCGGCCGCCCGGACTGGTTTTTCCGCCGCGAAGACTACGGCGGCATCCTGTGCGATATCGGCAGCCACCAGATCGAGCAGTTCCTGCATTATGCAGGCTGCAAGAGCGCCCAGGTGCTGCACAGCAAGGTGGGCAATTACAACAGCCCCGAATACCCCGAATTGGAAGATTACGGCGACGCGACGCTTGTCGGCGACAACGGGGCGACGCAGTATTTTCGCGTCGACTGGCTGACGCCCAAAGGGCTCGGTACATGGGGCGACGGGCGGACGGTCATTTTGGGCACCGAGGGATACATCGAGCTGCGCAAATATACGGACATCGCGCGTTCGGACTCCGGGGACCATGTGTATTGGGTGGACGGGGAAGGCGAGCATTACGAGCAGGTGTCCGGCAAAGTGGGCTGCCCGTTCTTCGGGCAGCTGATTCTGGACAGCCTGAACCGCACGGAGCAGGCGATGACGCAGGCGCATGCGTTTCTGGCCGCGCGGCTGTGCCTGGAAGCGCAGGCGGCCGCGCTGAACCTGACGCCGGACACGCTGCGCAAGCCGGAATCGGCAGGGCTCACGAATAAGACGTAAAAAGTCGAAGACGGAAGGTGCGACTGATGACAAAAACGGGAGCGGCGATTATCGGCTGCGGCACGATCTTCGCCCAGCATGCGCGGGCTTTGGTAAATATGGAAGAGGCGCAGCTGCGCCTTGCGGTGGACCTCGATCTGCCCCGGGCGGAGCGGGAAGCGGCCGCTTACGGCTGCGAAGCGGCGCGCGATTACCGGACGGTGCTGGAACGTCCGGACATTGAAGTCGTGCATCTGTGCACGCCGCATCATCTGCATGCGGAGATGGCGGCAGAACTGCTGGCGGCCGGCAAGCACGTACTGACGGAGAAACCGATCGCCCATACGCCGGAAGCGGCGAGGTCGCTGCGAATCGCGGCGGCCGCGGCCGGACCTGCGCAGCTCGGCGTCGTGTTCCAGAATCGCTATAACGAAAGTTCGCGGCAGATTCGGGAGATTATCGATTCCGGTCGGTTGGGCCGGCTGCTCTGCCTCAAAGGCGCGGTGACCTGGTCGCGCAGCCCGGACTATTATACGGACAACCCGTGGCGCGGGCGGATCGCGACAGAAGGCGGAGGGCTGCTGATCAACCAGACGATCCATACGCTCGATCTGCTGCAATGGTTCGCCGGCGGCGAAATCGAGCGGATCGCGGGCAGCGTCACGACGGACGCCCTGGGCGATTATATCGAGGTCGAAGATACGGCCCATGCCTGCCTCGATTTTTCGAACGGCGTCCGGGCGTTGTTCTACGGCACGAACGCGTATCTGGCGAACAGCCCCGTCGAGCTGGAGCTGATCTTCGAGCAGGGCCTGCTGCTGCAGCGCCGGGACCGCCTCTATCTGCTGCAGGAAGGCGAAGAGACGGAGCT
Organism: Saccharibacillus sp. WB 17; assembly: GCF_008634075.2. Classification (NCBI taxonomy): domain Bacteria; kingdom Bacillati; phylum Bacillota; class Bacilli; order Caryophanales; family Paenibacillaceae; genus Saccharibacillus; species Saccharibacillus sp. WB 17. Next base: position 9,264 of record NZ_VPFK02000027.1, read on the forward strand.
GTGCCGCCCTGCCCGGAGCGCCGCGGGCGCGAAGTCGTATTGGGGCCTCAGCCACGGCCTGCTGATCGAGGACTTTTACCGGCATGTCCGCGCCGGGCGCAAATTTTGGCTCGACGCGGAAGAAGGCGGGCGTGCCCTCGATCTCGTGCACGGCATTTACGCGGCTTCGCGGGCGCAGGGGCAGGCGGTACGGCCGAACGGAATGCCGCTATCCACCCGCGCTACGTGCACGGACTGAGCGGCCTTGGGCCAAGCTTCCGCCAACAGAAAACAGACCAAAAAGCAGGCATCTGCGCGAGTACGCTCGCGTCGATGCCTGCTTTTGGTCGTGAAGTGCGATCATAATTTGGAAAGGCGCCGTTCACAGGCGCTGCGGCCGAACGAGCTTAGTCCGAGCAAGCCTAGTCCGAACCGCCGGGCGATTCGGCTTCCCGGTTCGGGGAGCCCGCCGGCGTTCTGCCGCTTGGCATCGATTCGCCGATCTCGACCGTGCCGTCGCCCCGATCGTTGTTTTTCGGTCGGCGGGAGACGAGGATCACGAGGTCGACGAGCAGGACCGGCAGCGAGACCGAAGCCGGATACGCCAGATAACGCGGCTGCCATTCCGGGAAAAATTTCTCCTTGTACCGGCGCAGCCCTTCGAAGCCGTAGAAGTGTCCGCCGTAGCGGAACACCAGATTCGCCAGCTTCTCTTCGCGCAGCGAGCTGCGGCTCTTGCCGACGCTCGACAGCGGAGCCATGCCGAGATTGAACGTCTTGTATCCTTGCGCCTGCGACCATTCGATCAGCCTTGCGAACAGCAGATCCATCGTGCCGTTCGGCGTATCGGGCAGATGGCGCATCAAGTCGACGGAGATCGTCCGTCCGCCGTCGTATGCCGGAGCGAGCGTCGCGAAGGCGACGACCCGGCCTTCCGGGTCTTTGAGCAGCGCAAGCGGCGAGCGCTGCAGGTAAGCTTCGTTGAAGAAGCCGAGCGAGAAGCCTTTTTCTTTGCGGTCGCCCAGCCAGACGTCCGAAATGGCGCGAAGTTCTTCGAGCAGTTCAGCTCCGTAAGGAGCCGCTTCTACGGAGAACGTATACCCGTCCCGCTCGAAGCGGTTTTTGGCCGTACGGAACGCAGTCATCTTTTTGCCCGAGAACGTGAACGTCTCCAGATTGATCAGCGCTTCCTCGCCGAGCTTGAAGAACCGGTAGCCTTTCTCGTGGTAGATCGACAGATAATCCGGCGAAGCCTGATAGAACACGACGGACAGCGCGTAGCGGTCGCCGAACGCCTGGAATTCCTCGATCGCGTCGCCAACGAGCTTTTGCGGGCCGAGCGGATCGCCGAGCACGACCAGCTTATCGCGCGAGCGCGCGTACGGGATAAGCACTTTGCCGTCCTGCGCCCAATAGAACTGCTTGTCGCCCAGATACAGCATATGCGACAGCAGATTGCCTTCTTCCGTTTGCAAAAAGGCATCCAGCCGGTTCAGCTCGTCGCCGCACGGCAGCTGCGCGTCCTGCCGTTTGGGACGCAGCAGAACGAGGATCGAGAACAGAATCCACGCGCCGACGATGCCGCTCGCGGCAATCGCCCCGTATTCGCTCGGCTGCATGATCCATTCCGGCTGGAATCCGGCCGGCAGGCGATGCAGGAAGCGCGGCCGCGACGACGTTCCGATCAGGTAATAGAGACCCGCCAGCACGAGGGTGAACACGAACCACAATCCGATCCGTTTGCTCGACAGCGTCGCGCCCGAACGGTAGAAGCGGGCCCGGGATACCCAGAGCAGCAGCGCCACGACGAGCAGGAAGATCGCTTCCTCATAGTCGAACGCTTTGAAGAAAGTGAACAGCGCGCCGGCGACCAGCAGCAGCGAAGTCAGCCGGTGCGCCCTGCGCAGCCGCAGGGAGATGCCGCTGGACAGGATGATCAGCATGAAGCCGATCACGACCGAAATTTGCTGCGACAGCTTCATGAGCGGCGTGGACAGAAAGCGCGACATGAAGTGCAGGCGATCGAACAATCCGGGCGTCGCCGCGGACAGCAGCAAGATCAAGCCGCAGGCCAGCACCAGCTTGCCGAGCGCCCAGATGCCCATATCGCTCAGGAAGCCGAATTGGCCGGGCCAGTTCCAGAAGCGCTGCCATTGGGCGGCAAGGCCGTCGTGTTCGCCTTGGCCGGGCAGCTCGTCTTGACCGTCGCTTTTGGACCCTGTGCCCGGCAGGCCGCCGGCGGCGGGTTCTCCGGCCGCCGTTTCTTTGCGGATCGCCTTGCGGCGGCTCGGCAGCAGTTCGAACGCCGTCATCGCCAGCGCGATCAGCCACGGAATAATGAAGTAGAAGACGCGGAACAGCACGATGGTCGCAAGGGCCGTCTCCGGCCGCACGCCGGCCAACTGCAGGCCGAGCAGCGCGGTGATGTCGAACGCCCCGATGCCGCCCGGCGCGAAGCTGACGATGCCGGCGATTGCCGCAACGCTGTAGATCGCCATGGCCTGGCTGAGCGGAACGTCATGCAGGAAATTGGAGCAGATCAGCCAGAACGTAAGGCCCGCGAAAAACCATTCCAGCACGGAAGCCAGCACGGAGCTGACGATAATGCTCCACGGCAGCCGGCTGCCGTCGCCCTGTTTGTGGAACCATTTGGCGAACAGCTTGGATCTTTGCATGAGCAGGAAGATCGGCAGGTAAAGCGCCATGCCCCATACCGCGTAGACCAGCCAGCCGTGTTCGCTCAGCATGAGCTTGATCGGCAGCAGGCCGACGATGCCCGCCCAGGCCAGCACGGACAAGCCGGTCACGAGGGTCGGCGACAGGAAGACGATGGCCGGAGTGATCTGGGCCAGCGTGACGCCGCTGTTGCGGTACAGCAGAGCCCGCACGCCGGCGCCCGTAAAGCCGGCGAAGCCGAGAAAGTTATTGAACGTATTCGAGATCCAGCCGTACCGGAAAGCCGCCCATTTGCTTACGTTCAGGCGGAAATGCCGGCAGATCAGGAAGTCGTACGCGCTCATGACCGAGACGGCGACGAGCGACAGGGCAAGAATCTGAAAGATGGCGCTTGTCGGCATCGTCCGGATGTCGAACAGGATGCGCGAGAAATTGAGCTTGCGCAGTTCGCCCTCGCTCTGAAAATAGACGAAAGCGATGACGGCGACCGGGATAAGCAGCCGGACGATTTTCATACGGTAGAGAAAAGCGAACACTCGCAAAATGTGCAGACGTTCCAAAACGATTTTCGTACGATTCATGAAGTCACCTACATTAGTAAGAGTGAAATAGAAGGTATTAAAAGTATACAATTATTTCCATCGGCATGCGTTCTATAAATCTTAACATAAAACCCCCGACTTCGAACCGAACATCTTTGTAACTTTTCGCGGATGCGCCGACGCAGCGCGTTTTTCCGCCCGACGCTTCAGCCTTCTTCCTTATATACATCGACGTTCGGGCGACGATCGTTCACTGCCTTTTACCCGATCCGATTTATATATACGCTCGAAGGTCCGGGAGGTTCCCCGCCTCAGGTCTAGGTTCAAAAACCGCCTCGGGTCCGTTTTGCGCGAAGCCTCTTCCGTCTAGAATAAAGGCATAAGGAAATTGATTCAGGGAAGGCGGTGAAAAGTTAATGAGAAGCATGAAACTTAATATCCCGGCTATCGTACTTGTGGTACTGGGAGCGCTGATTCTGTTCGGAAAACTCGGAAGTTTCGTCGGATTGCTGTTCGCGGTCGCTATCTTCGCACTCGGTTATTACGCGGTCAAGACAGGCAAGAAAGTACTGGGCTGGACGCTGTTGATCATCGGCGGCTGCATGCTGATGGCGAAGTTGTCGTGGCTGATCGGACCGCTGCTCGGCATCGCGCTGATCGCGGCAGGCATCGTCTGGATCGCCGGTAAACGTTCGAACAGACGGAGCGGATTCGGCGGCTGATTGCAGTCGGCCAAGCCCGGTCGCTCCGGAGTCCCGGTAAACGAAAGATGGAACGGACATTACGCAGAGGAGGGAAAAACGCCGAATGAGCATGTTCAAACGAATGAGAGACATTACGCTGGCTACCCTTAACGATAAGCTTGAAGAAAGTCAGGACCCGGTGCGGATCATCGACCAGTTCCTCGTCGAGACCCGGCAGGAGATCGGCGAAGTGCAGCGCCTGCACGATCAATGCGCCCACCACAGCAAGCAGCTCCGGCAGCAGGTCGACCATGCGGTATCGATGCGCGAGAAGCGCGAAGAGCAGGCGATGCTGGCTCTCAAGGCGGACGAAGAAACGATCGCCAAGCTGGCCCTGCAGGAGAAGATGCTGTACGAGGAAAAAGAACGGCAGTATCTGGATCTGTGGAACCAGAGCCAGGAGACGCTCAAAGAGCTCGGCGAGCAGCTGAACGTGCTGCGCAACGAATACCAGACCGTATACAACAAGCGCCAATATTATTACGCCCGGATGGAGACGCTTCGCCTGCAGCAGCGGTTGAATCGCCGCAGCGGCGGCTACGAATCCGACGTGCCGAAAATGTTCGACCGGTTGGAAGACCAGATGTCGTCGATCGAATACGAAACGTACAGCCTGCGCGATATCCGCAAGCTGGGGCAGGAAGCTTCCCGGCAGATCGGGGAAGTCGGCAGCATCCTCGAAGAGGAGATGGCCCGGCTAAAAGAAAAATTGAAACGCAACGAAGGGAAGGAGTAAGCGAGGATGCATAGATTCTACCGCTCGACCCAGGACCGAATGCTTACCGGACTTTGCGGCGGACTGGCGCGCGAATTCGGCGTCAACCCCACGCTGCTCCGAATCCTGTTCCTTGTCGCCATCCCGCTGACCAGCGGGGCGATGCTTCCGATCTACTTCATCGCTTCGCTCGTCATTCCGAAAGCGCCGGCTCCGCCGTACTATCCGTACGGCCCCGACGAATACGGCCGCGATCCGTACGGCAGAGACGCGTACGGCCAAGGCCCTTACCGCGCGGAGAGCGACCGTGAGCCGCATGCGCCGAGACCGCTGCGCGAAGAACGCGAATTCGAACGCCCGTTTCCTCCGCATCGCCCGCAGATGCAGCGCGCGGATCTCAAAAAGCGCGACATTCCGGATTCCGGAATCGACGCGATGATGGAAGATATCGAGAAAAAGGCACTCAAAAAAGAAGTCGAAGAACTCAAACACAAGCTGTCCAAATACGAGAACGACAATCCGAAAGGGGATTTATAAAATGGGAGTATTCAAAAGATTGCGCGATATGACGAAAGCGTCGGTAAACGAAATGTTGGACAAGGTGGAAGATCCGATCGTCATGCTGAACCAATACCTGCGTGACATGGAAGAAGAGATCCATCAAGCCGAAGTGACGGTAGCCAAGCAAATGGCGAACGAGCGCCGTATGAAGCAGCGTCTCGAAGAATCGTATAGAATGTCCACCCAGCGCGAAGCGCAGGCCGAAGCGGCACTCAAGAACGGCCAGGAAGAAGCGGCGCGCAAACTGCTCGAAGAAAAGATCTACTTCGATCAAAGAATCGCGGAATCCCAGGATCTGCACGCGCAGGCCGAAGTTCAAGTGTCCGATCTGATGCGTCAGCTGCACGAGATGAAAGACGAATTCTACCAAATGCGCAACAAGCGCAACGAACTGGTGTCCCGCGCCCAAATGGCGAAAGCCAAAAAGCAAATGGCCCAGGTCAACCCGGTCTACGCGATCGACAAAGGCACTTCTTCGTCGGGCTTCCGCCGGATGGAAGAAAAGATCATGCAGATGGAAGCCGAAGCCGACGTGCTGCGCACGCCTTACGGCAGCTCCAGCCGTCCGTCCGCCTACCTCAGCCCGGTCGACGCGCAGAAGCAGCTTCAAGTCGACGAGCAGCTGAACGCGATGAAGAACAAACTGAACGGCGGACACAGCTCGCCTTCGCTGACCAAAGGCGACGAGCAGTAAGAAGCCGCACGCGGCGGGCCGAACTTATGCTATACTAGCGAAGTTACCGCAAGCGCAAGCTTGAAAGAACGCAAAACGACAAGAATTACGGACCGTGCGATACGGCTTCCGGCTCAAATAGGCACAGGCGAAGCCATACGGTGTATACCGTTATGGCTTTTGCTACGCTTGGAAGAAGATGCGCAAAGGCCAAATTCGGAACACGGCAGGAGGAGAAGCGGCATGAAAACTCAAAAACGCACATGGGCGATCGTCCTGATCGCCGCCGGCATGCTGATGCTGCTCGGCAGATGGATCAGCCCGCTCTCGCTGATCGCTCTCCTCGTGCTGTGTTACGGGATCTACACGATGCGTGCCGAACGGACGTCGGTCGGGTACAAATGCCTCGCCGTCGGAGCGGGACTGCTGCTGCTCGACCATATCGTCATCCTGCTCGGCGGCATCCTGCTCTCGATCGGCGTATTCTACGCCCGGGCGCGCGAACTGCATGCCGGGCGCGAATACGGACGCCGCCAGGAATTGGCGGCGCAGCTGAATCGCGAACACGAAGCGTGGGTACCGGAAAATATCAGCTTGTGGCATGTGTTCGGCGACATCGATTGCGATTTCGCGCTTGCGCTGCCGACCGAGCCGGACACGGTCATTCACCTGCAGGGGCTGATCTGCGACGCCGACCTGACGTTCCCGGAAGAATACGGCATCGAACTCGACGTATTTCTCGGCTGCGGCAAAGTGGCTTTTGACGGCAAAGGCCGCAGCGGTCTGCTGAACAAGTTCGTCTGGCGCTCGCCGGGCTACGATCACAGCGAACAAAAAGTCCGGGTCGTGCTGGCGTATGCCGCGGGCGACGTGAATATCCGAATGAACTAGAACGGGGCGAAGCGGGCGTGCACCGCTAGGCGCAAGCGATTCAGAAATTCGAAGGCGGTGAACAGGCACGGTGAACGAAGCGGGAAAAGCGAAAAAATCGAATACGATCGTGCGGGGCATCGGCTCGGGGATCCTGCTGTCTTTTATCGTGCTGCTGTCCGCGCTGTACGTGCTGTATTCGTACAAACTGCTGGACGTTCCCGACACGTGGCCGCTGCGAATCCGGGCCGGCCTCACCGTGCTGACGGTGAGCGTCGCCGTCGGCGCGCTGTACGGGCTGTACCGGTCGCTGCAGATCAAGATTCAATACGACCGGCTGCAAGATACGCTGCTGCTGTGGGAAAAAGGCAATCCGGCGCGCCCGGTCGGACCGCTCGGCGGCGAGATGGAAGTGCTGGCCGGGCAGCTCGAACGGATCGGCAAAAAGTGGGAAGAGCAGGTAAGCTCCCTGCAGCGGCTCTCCACGCATAACGCCCAACTCGCCGAACAGGCGCGGGTGTCCGCGATCGTGGAAGAACGGCAGCGGCTCGCGCGCGAGCTGCACGACGCCGTGTCGCAGCAGCTGTTCGCGATCTCGATGACGGCGACGGCGGTCGGCCGGACGTTCGAGAAAGACCTGTCCCGCGCGAGGCGCCAGGTGGAACTGATCGAAGAGATGGCATCCGTCGCCCAGTCCGAGATGCGGGCGCTGCTGCTGCATCTGCGTCCGGTGTATCTCGAAGGCAAACCGCTGTATCAGGGACTGAGCGAACTGGTGCGCGAGATTCAGGCCAAAGGGCAGATGGAGATCACGCTCAATATGGACGCCGGGCTCGAACTAGTCAAAGGGATCGAGAACCATCTGTTCCGCATCGTGCAGGAAGCGCTGTCCAATACGCTTCGCCACGCGAAAGCGGACAAAATGGAGATTATGATCGTGCGGCGCAACGACTCGCTGCGCATGTCGCTCAAAGATAACGGGGTCGGCTTCGAGCTCGACGACAAGAAGCAGTCTTCGTACGGGCTGTCGCTCATGCAGGAGCGGGTGAGCGAGATCGGCGGCTCGATTCGGTACATTACCGCTCCGGGCAAAGGAACGCGGATCGAATTGACCGTGCCGCTGGTAAACGGGGGACAAAGAGGGAGCGAGGAATGACGATGGAGACGGAACAACTCATTAGCGTGCTGCTCGTCGACGATCACGAGATGGTGCGGATCGGTCTGGCCGCGGTGCTGGACACCGAAGACGGGATCGAGGTTATCGGCGAAGCGAGCGGAGGCGAGGAAGGCGTGCGTCTGGCGCAGCAGTACCAGCCCGACGTCGTGCTGATGGATCTCGTCATGGACGGCATGGACGGCATCGAAGCGACGCGCGAAGTGCTGAAGATCTGTCCCGGCTGCAAAGTGATCGTGCTGACGAGCTATCTGGACGACGAGAAAATGTATCCGGTCATCGAAGCCGGGGCGTTCAGCTATCTGCTCAAAACGTCGCGGGCGAACGAAGTGGCCGACGCGATCCGTGCCGCGGTCCGCGGTCAGTCGGTGCTGGAATCGCAGGTCGCGGCCAAAATGATGGATCGGTTCCGCGCGCCCGCGCCCGTGCGGGCGCTGCACGAAGATCTGACCGACCGGGAGATGGAAGTGCTGCGTCTGGTCGCGCAGGGCAAATCGAATCAGGAAGTGGCGGACGAGCTGATCATCGGGATCAAGACCGTCAAGTTCCACGTCACGAACCTGCTGTCCAAGCTCGGCGTGGAAGACCGGACGCAGGCGGCGATTTACGCTTACAAAAACGGATTGGCCGAATAAGCGGTCCGACGTATCGAAGACAACAGATTGGATCGGCGGGTCGGCTGTGCAGCCGATCCGTTTTTTTGCCGTTCCGGCGGCCTTTCACAATTTGACGGTTAACACATTCTGCGATTTGCGCAGGCAGGCAAGCCGGATCGAGTATGCTTTGTAAGCGCTTAACAAAACGCAGACGGGAGGGATGCGCAGCTGCGGCCGGTTACGATCTTTGAACGCAGCCTAATCAGGCAAGGCTTGGCACAATCCGCCGGAAAGTCAACGGTTGTTATTATTCGAAATGGGGGGCTGCATCATGTCTATGTTCAAGAAAATGGCGTACCTGCTGACCGCTTCCGTTCTTGCTCTTCCCGCTGCCGCTTCGGGCCCGTTCGCGGCCCGGGAAGTCTCGGCGGCTTCAAACGCCGTCTCGATTGCCGATTACGGAGCCGTCCCGAACGATGACGGAGACGACCTGGCCGCGATCCGCCAGGCGGTCGCCGCCGCCAAGGCCGCGGGCAAAAAGGTGTGGGTACCCGCGGGTACCTTCGCGTACGGCGACGTCGTTACGCTGGACGGCGTCGTGCTGGTCGGCGAAGGCGAACGCTCCGTGCTCCGCAGCACGAACCCGCAGCGCCAGGCGATCCAGCTGGCCGGCAGCGGCAGCGGATTGAGCGACGTGAAGCTCACGAGCGTGCCCGTGCCGGAGCGGCTGTCGAGCTCCGTCTCGGCGCGGGTGCATGTGACGCCGGAGGCGTCGGACTTTACCGTGAAGGACACGGTGATCGAGGGCGGATCTTCGGCCGGGATTATCGTCTACGGCACGAACGGCAGCATCTCGGGGAATACGGTCCGGGATACGCGGGCCGACGGGATCCATATCACGGGAGGGTCCGGGAATATCCGGGTCGAGCGGAATATCGTTCGCGATACGGGCGACGACATGATCGCCGTCGTGTCGTACGAAAAAAACGGAACCTGGGTCAAAAACGTAAAGATCTCGCGCAACGACGTCTCGGGCGGCCACGCGCGCGGCATTACCGTCTCCGGCGGTACGGATATTTCGATCGAACGCAATCGAATAGCCGACACGGGCGGCGCAGGCGTGTTTATCGCGTCGGAAGGCAGCTACCGGACGTACGAAGTGCGCAATCTCAAAGTGAGCCGCAACGAGATCCTGCGCGACAGCCGCAATGCGTCGATCCCGGAAAAAGGCGGCATTCGCCTGCAGGCGACGTACAAGGAGCCGAGCATCGTCAACGCGATCATCGAGCGCAATACGATTACCGATTCGGCGGACAGCGGCATCCTGATACTCGGCTCGGCAAGCATTGAGGCGTCGTTTGCCCGCAACGATATCCGGGATCCGGCCAACCACGGCATCCATCTGCTGCGAACGGTCGTCGGGACGCTGGAATTTGTCGGGAATACGGTCCGGGGCGCAGGCGGCCATGCGCTGTATAACCAGTCCGCGGCGGACGTCGTCAGCGATCTGCCGAACTCGGCGCCTCCGGGCGGAGGCGAAGAAGAAGGGGCCGTCGCGGCGCGCGGCACGCCGAGAATCGACGGCGCGGCCGACGACGTATGGAGCAACGCGACGCCGCTTCGGCTGAACACGGACGCCAACGGCACGACCGGTACCGTCCGGATCGTCTGGGACGATGCCGCGCTCTACTATTTATTCGAGATGACGGACGCCACGCCGAACGCGCTCGCCGCGGACGAGCACAACGATTCGGTCGAAGTATGGGTCGACGAGCGCAACGCGAAGAACGGGACGCGGACCGTCGGCGATTACCAACTGCGCGTCGGGCTCGACAACGCACGCTCTTCCGCCGTGCGCGGATTCGATCTGTCGGCCGTCTCAAGCGCGGTCGCGGAGCGGGCCGGCGGATATACGGCGGAGTTCGCCGTGCCGTACACGGCGCTTACGCCGCAGGCCGGCGACAAGATCGGCTTCAACGCGAGCGCCAACGACGATTCGAACGGCGACGGACGGCGCGACACGTATCTGAGCTGGATCGACAAAAATTTGCCGTACTGGGCGGATACGCGCGTGTACGGCGAAGTAACGCTTGCAAACTGAAAGCGTTCCCTTTGATTTTTGCGGGGCCGGCGTGATTCTGCCGGCCTTTTTGGTGGTGGTAATATTAATGAAACCTTCATGTTGGATCAGCATAAATGATATCATTGCGATAGCATCAGTTTGAGGGATATGTTAAAATGACATCACATCTTTCTTTCTGCGCGTCAACGCGGAGAATTAAGAGTCAGACATAAAGACAAGAGATACTATACCAACTACAGGAAGAATGGGGAGCTATGGCGGACAATCAAAATCTTGAAGCATTGAAAGCACCGGGCGCGGTCTTTTTCATCTTCGGGGCTACCGGAGACCTGGCCCGTCGCAAGTTGTTCCCGGCCATTTTCAGTTTGTACCGGGAAGGAAAATTGGCGGAGGACTTTGCCGTGGTCGGAGTGGCTCGGCGTCCTCGTACGAACGAAGAGTTTCGTGACGACGTTTTCCGCTCGATCCAGGAATTCGGCCGGTACAAATCTTCCGACCAGGAGAAGTGGAACAAGTTTGCGGAACACTTCGAATATAAATCCCTCGACATTAACAACGTAGCGGGATTCCAGGAACTCAAAGAACAGACCGAAGCGATCGAGCAGAAGTTTTCGATCCCGGGCAACCGACTCTTCTATCTGGCCCTGGCGCCCGAACTGTTCGGCAGCGTCTCGCTGAACCTGCGCGAAGGTGGCATGCTCGATAACGAAGGCTGGCATCGTCTGGTCATCGAGAAGCCGTTCGGCTACGACCTCAAGTCGGCCGAGAAGCTGAACGAAGAATTGGGCCATGTGTTCAAGGAAGACGAGATCTACCGGATCGACCACTATCTCGGCAAAGAGATGGTGCAGAACATCGAGACCATTCGGTTCTCGAACCTGTTCTTCGAATCGCTCTGGAACAACAAATATATCGCCAACGTGCAAATCACGCTCGGCGAGACGGTCGGCGTCGAAGAACGCGGCGGCTATTACGATCATGCGGGCGCGCTGCGCGATATGGGCCAGAACCATATTCTCCAGCTGCTCACCATGATCGCGATGGAACCGCCAAGCCGTCCGCTTGCGGAAGACCTGCGCGACGAGAAGGTGAAAGTGCTGCGTTCGCTGCATCATTTCGCCGACGCCGCCGAAGTCAAAGCCAATGTCGTGCGCGGCCAGTATACGGCCGGACAAAGCAAAGGCAAAGACCTGCCGGGCTACCGCGAAGAAGACAAAGTCGATCCGGATTCGAATACCGAGACGTTCTTCGCGGCTCGCGTATCCGTGGACAATTTCCGCTGGGCCGGCGTTCCGTTCTATATCCGGACAGGCAAGCGCCTCCCGGTCAAAACGACGGAAGTCGTCATCGAATTCAAGAAGATGCCGGGCAACATCTACCTCGGACAAAAGCACGACCTGCAGCCGAACCTGCTCGTCATCCGCGTCAATCCGATGGAAGGCATCTACTTCAAGATCAACGCCAAGAAGCCGGGTTCGGAATCCGAAATCGCGCAGGTGGCGATGGAGTTCTGTCAGAGCTGCCTGGTGGGTATCAACTCGCCGGAAGCTTACGAGCGCCTGATCCACGATGCCGCCAAAGGCGATTCCACCTATTTCACGCGTTGGGACGAAGTGGCTTCGGCCTGGGCATTCGTCGACAAAATCGACGCCGCCTGGAAAGAAAACCCGTCCGACGTCAGCTCGTATCCGGCAGGAAGCTGGGGACCGAAAGAAGCGGACGAACTGCTTGCCCGCGACGGATTCCACTGGTGGCCGGTGAACGGCGAAGAAGAAGACAACGTGATCTGGGTAGCCGCTTCGAGCAGCTAAACGGATTGCGCGATCATAGCGGTGTATTCCGCAGATCAGCCGCCGCGCGGCCGGACATTCCGGCTGCGCGGCGGTTTTTGCTTTTTTCCGACCGAATATCGAACCGAAGCTTGACCTTGAACCCAACTTCAACCCTTATGCTGAACGCATACAGCCGTAAGCGGCTTGAAATTCGATATTCAAGGGAGAGTGGCCGCATGAACAAGAACACGAAAACCGTTTGGCTCGGGGGAGCCGCCGCTGCGGCGATGGTTGCGGCCGCCGGATACGTCTATCGGTCGAGACGGCAGGGCAAAAGCCCGAATCCGCTGCGTCGGCTGTTTCCGGTATTCGCCCTGCCGGAGCCGACGGGGCCGTACGCGATCGGCACGTTCGAAGAACATCTCGTCGACGGAAGCCGGCAGGAGAACCGGCGGGGCACGCTTCCCGAAGGAGACGGTCCGCGGGAAGTGCCGCTCACCGTCTGGTATCCGGCCGACCCTTCGGCCGCGGCCGCCGCGCCGCCGGAACGGTACCCGGCTGCGCTCGGCGAATGCCTGTCGCTCGTATTCGGGCTGCCGCGCCGATGGTTCGGGCATTTGTCGCGGGTGAGCACGCATGCGTTCCGGCACCTGCCGCTCTCCGGCGGAGAGTCCGCCTATCCGGTGCTGCTGTTCTCGCCGGGCATTCGCTCGACCCGGTTCCAAAGCCTGACGCTCGTCGAGGAACTCGTCAGCCGGGGCTATATCGTGATCGGCATGGACCATCCGTACACGTCGGCCGAGGTGAAGCTGCAGGGCGGCCGCGTCGCCGCGTACGTCCATGAACCTTCCTTCGCGCATTCTCGCGAGCTGCATGCGTACAACGTGGGCGAAATCGCTGTTCGTGCGGCCGACGCCCGCTTCGTGCTCGATACGCTGGAGCGCTGGAATGCGGACGGCTCCGGCCATGCGCTGTCCGGCCGATTGGACCTTGCGCGCGCCGGGCTGCTCGGCCATTCCTACGGGGGAGCGACGGCGGTCCAGGCGCTTGCGACCGACGAACGCTTCGCCGCGGCGCTCAGCCTGGAAGGCGGGTTCTGGGGCGAAGCCTCGGGCGGGCCGCTTGAGCGGCCGTTCATGTACCTGCTGACCGGAGAGACGGAGCGGGCGCTGGACCCGAACGATCCGAAGCGGGAAAAAGTCGTCTACCCGGAATGGACGGAAGAAGCGGAGCAGGCGATGAGTTCGAGCCGGAGCGATACGCTGTTCGCGGTAGTCGAACCGTTTTACCATCAAAGCTTTACCGACGTCGCTTATGTGTCTCCGCGCCTGTTCGCCCGCAAAGCGACGCCGGAACGGAAAAGCGAGATCACGCGCGCTTACGCCGTCGCTTTTTTCGACCGTTATATGAAAAGTATCCGTTCGGAGCTGCTGGGGCAGGATTCGGAGGCGTTCCCGGAAGTTCGGTACGACCGCAAGCTTACCCGGACCGCCGACGAAGGGAAGGAGACCCGCGCATGAAAAAGATGACCCGAGGACAGCTTGCGAACAAAACAGGCTTGACTCCGGCCACGATCCGGTTCTATGAAGATCGCGGCGTGCTGCCGGAACCGGAACGCGGCGACAACGGCTACCGGATGTACGGCGAAGAATACGTGACGATGATCCGTTTTATCCGGGACGCCAAAGCGCTGGGGTATCCGCTTGCGCGCATCGGCGAAACGCTGCGCGAGCTCGGCGGGAGCCCGGGCATCGGCATCGAGGGACTGCGCGAATTGGTGCGGCAGCAGATCGCGGACGTCGAACGGCAGGAGCGGCATCTGGCGGAAGTGAAAACACATCTGAACCGGCTGCTGGACGAATATGACGACGACGAAGTGCGCGAATATGCGCGTTCGTTCCGCCGCGGCGGGGACCGGTAACGAAAATTGTGCGCGCACTCCCGGTCGGCGCAGATTATCCCCTTGCCTGTGCGCTAATTATGGTACAATATAGGGATGAATACGTACGATACAGAAGGGAACGTGAACATGAACCAAGCCGATGAAAAGGTTTTGCGCGATGAAGTCGACAAACGCAGAACTTTTGCCATTATATCTCACCCGGATGCCGGGAAAACGACGCTGACGGAGAAGCTACTGCTCTTTGGCGGCGCTATTCGTCTGGCCGGAACGGTCAAAGCCCGCAAAGCAAGCAAGCACGCAACGAGCGACTGGATGGAAATCGAGAAGCAGCGGGGCATCTCCGTTACGTCCTCGGTCATGCAGTTCGATTACGACGGTCACCGCATCAACATTTTGGATACGCCGGGTCACCAGGACTTCAGCGAAGACACGTACCGGACGCTTACGGCGGCCGACAGCGCGGTCATGCTGATCGACGTCGCGAAAGGCGTGGAAGCGCAGACGATCAAGCTGTTTCAGGTGTGCGCGAAGCGCGGCATTCCGATCTTTACTTTTATTAACAAACTCGACCGCGAAGGCCAAAGCCCGTTCGACCTGATGGAGGAGCTGGAGCAGGTGCTGGGCATCCGCTCGGTTCCGATGAATTGGCCGATCGGCATGGGGCGCGAGCTGAACGGCATCTACGACCGGATGAAAAATCAGGTCGAGCTGTTCCAGGGCGACGACCATTCGCAGATCAAAGTCCAAAAAGTCGAAGATTACCGCGATCCGATCATCAAAGAGATGGCCGGCGAATACCATGCGAACCAGCTGGTGGAAGAACTTGAACTGCTGGACGTGGCGGGCGATCCGTTCGATTACGAAAAAGTAAAACGCGGCGAGCTGACTCCGGTCTTTTTCGGCAGCGCGATCAACAACTTCGGCCTGCAGACGTTCCTGCAAAACTTCCTGGAGCTGGCACCCAAGCCGGCGCCGCGCCGCAGCACGGAAGGCGAGATCGAACCGGTCCGCGAGAAGTTCAGCGGTTACGTGTTCAAGATCCAGGCCAACATGAACCCGGCGCACCGCGACCGGATCGCGTTTCTGCGCATCGTGTCCGGCAAGTTCGAGCGCGGCATGAGCGTCAAGCACGTGCGCGTCGGCAAAGACATCAAGCTGGCCCAGCCGCAGCAGTTTCTGGCGCAGGACCGCGATATCGTCGAGACGGCTTACGCCGGCGACATTATCGGCTTGTTCGACCCGGGCATTTTCCGGATCGGTGATTCGCTGGTGGAAGGACAGAGCTTCGAATTCGAAGAGCTGCCGACGTTCTCGCCGGAGATTTTCGCCAAAGTCACGGCCAAAAACGCGCTCAAGCACAAGCAGTACCAAAAAGGCATCGACCAGCTGACGGAAGAAGGCACCATCCAGGTGTTCCGCACCGTAAGCTTCGACGACACGATCCTCGGCGTCGTCGGACAGCTCCAATTCGAAGTGTTCGAGTACCGGATGAAAAACGAGTACGGCGTCGACGTGCAGCTTCAGCGCCAGTCGTTCCAATTCGCGCGCTGGATCGTCGCCCCGGAAATCGATCCTTCGAAGTTCCGGATCAACTCCACGCTCGTCAAAGACAAAAAAGGCAACTACGTCGCGCTGTTCGAGAACGAGTACGCCATGCGTACCGCCATCGATAAAAATCCGGACGCCCGATTCCTGGAAATGGCGCCCTGATCTCAAGGAGGCCTGAAGCAGGATGGGGAAAGGCAAAAAACAGTACGCGGTCATCGGTATGGGCCGATTCGGATCAAGCATCGCCAAGTCGCTCAGCCAAATGGGATTCGACGTGCTGGCGATCGACGCCAGCCAGCAGCGGACCCAGGAAATCTCGAATATCGTGACGCATGCCGTGTCGGCGGATTCGACGGACGAAGAAGCGCTCAAAGCGCTCGGCATCCGCAACTTTAACGTGGTCGTCGTGGCGATCGGCCAGGATATTCAGGCGAGTATCCTGACGACGCTTATTCTCAAGGAAATGAATATGCCGATGATCATTGCCAAAGCGCAGAACGAACTCCACGGCAAAGTGCTGAGCAAGATCGGCGCGGACAAAGTCATTTTCCCGGAACGCGATATGGGTACAAGGGTTGCACACAATCTGACGTCGCCGAACATCCTCGATTATATCGAGCTGTCGGGCGATTACAGCATCTTCGAGATGCTCGTCCCGGCGCGGATGGTCGGCCGCAACCTGATCGAGCTGAATCTGCGGCAAAAGTACGGCTGCAACGTCATCGCCGTGCGCCGCGGCAGCAAGATGAACATCTCCCCGGACCCGCACGGCCGTCTCTGGGAAGGCGACGTGCTCGTTATCGTCGGCGAACGGGACGATCTGGTGCGGCTGGAGCTTGCGTTCGACAAACACGGATAAACCCAAAAAAGGTATCGCCCCGCGGCGGTACCTTTCAATTTGAATAAGCGGAGGGCGAAACGTATGCGACATGCGCAGATCGAATCGACGGCGAATGCCCGCGTGAAGGAATGGGCCGGCCTGCTGGAGAAAAAGCACCGCGACCGTCAGGGAAAATACATCGTGGAAGGCGTGCATCTGGTGCAGGAAGCGCTGCGTGCCGAAGCCGACGTGGAATGCGTCGCTTACGACGCGGCGCTCGGCGTGCCGGCCGGGCTGGCCGGCAGCGCGCAGGGCAGCGCGGCGGAATGGATCGCCGTCTCGGCGGCGATCGTGTCCAAATGCACCGAAGCGCGCACGCCGCAGCCGGTGTTCGCGGTCGTGCGCAAGTCCGCCGCGAAGCCGGCCGACCTGCTGCGCGTGCCGCATGGCCTCGTCGCCGTGCTCGACGGCGTGCAGGACCCGGGCAACGTGGGCACGATCATCCGCGCCGCCGACGCGGCGGGCGCGGCGGGCGTCATCGTCGGCCGGGGCTGCGCGGACATGTACAATCCCAAGACGGTACGCTCGACGATGGGATCGCTGTTCCATCTGCCGATCGTGGAAGGCGATCTGACCGAACTGCTGCCTCTGGCGCGCGAAGCGTCGGCCAAGATCGTCAGCACGAGCCTGCAGGCCGACCGCGGCTGCTACGAAGCCGATTACCGCGGCGCGACCTGGTTCGTGTTCGGCAGCGAAGGCGGCGGCGTCTCGCCGGAAGTCGAGGCGTTCGTGGACGAGAAGGTCATCATCCCGATGCCCGGCCGGGCGGAATCGCTGAACGTGGCGATGGCCGCTTCGGTGCTGCTGTTCGAAGCGGTGCGGCAGCGGCTGCTGCTCTAGGCCGCAGCGCGAGAAATAAAAAGGACTTGAGCCGCGGCTCAAGTCCTTTTTATCGTGCCGGGTAAGCCCGGGACGTCTGTCCGGGCGCAGGCTTCCCGCCGGGCACTCCGTCCCGTCACACTTCGTCCCAGATGCGCAGCACGTTGTCGAAAGCGATCCGCGTGCCGTTCAGGCAGTCTTCCATGCCTTCGTATTCGATAGACAGGAAGCCGTCGTAGCCGGAAGCTTTGACGTGGGCGAGGATCTCGTACAGGTCGAGATCGCCCTGACCGGCGATCGCGCCGCGCAGGTAGCTGCCGCCCGAACTGCGGAACCAGCCTTCGCCGGGATTGAGGCGGGCCGGACGGATATAGAAGTCTTTGATATGGACCATCGAAGCGATCGGCAGATTGTTGCGGACGGCGGTCAGCGGGTTTTCGTCGACGCAGACGAAGTTGCCGACGTCGAGCGTCGTTTTGAAATTCGGGCGGTCGACGGCCTGCACGAGCGTCTGAATCCGGTCGCTCGATTGCACGTAATAGCCGTGGTTCTCGACGCTTGTCGTAATGCCGTAACCGGCGGCGTGGTCGGCAATTCGCCGGCAGGCGGACGCGAGCTTCTCCAAGTCTTCGTTGAAGCGAAGAATCGAAGTGTCTTCGCGCGAAGCGACGTCGTGGCGCATCAGCTGGATGCCCAGCCGATGGGCGCGATCGACTTCGGCGAGAACGCGGACGATTTCCGCTTCATAGTCTTCTTCGCTCTCCGTGATGAAGTTCGCTCCGATCGCGTAGTTCGAAAGCTCCAGGTTCAATTCCTTGGCGCGCCGCGCAAGCTGCCTCTCCAGCACGCCGGCTTCGTCGAACCCGAAGCCGAGCCCCGGGACGATCTCGATATGCCGGGCTCCGATTCCGGCCGCCCAACCCATGCCTTCGCCGATCGTCATGCGGCCCTGCTGCATGGCTTGATACAGACTGTATGAACTGATGCCGAGTTTCATCGTGCAGCCACTCCCCGTCAAATGGAATATTCGATAAACGAAAGGTTTCTGTTTGAGTATAGCGCAGCCGGGAGCTTAACGATAGCGCTCGATGAAGCGCACCGCTCCGGCAATATCCGCCGCCGGATCGCGGCCGACTTCGCGCTCGATCGTCAGGTAGCCCGTATAGCCGATCTCCTGCAGCGCCCGGAAGTAGGCGTCGAAGTCCACGTCGCCTTCGCCCGGCGGCAGTTCGACGAAGTCCGCGCCGCCCGAAGCCATATCGGCGATGTCCGCGTGGTCCATCTCGCCGAAGCCGAGATACCCGTATACCTTTTTCGGATCGACTTCGCGCAGGCGGCGGCCGTCTTTGACGTGCGTGTGCACGATGTAATCCCGAAGCAGGCGCACGCCCTGCACCGGATCGTCGCCGGTGACCATCACCATGTTGGCCGGATCGAAATTGACGGAGACGCCGTTGGTGCCGAGCGTATCGAGGAAGCTTTTGAGATGGGCGGCCGGCTCGGGACCGGTCTCGATCGCAAAATAGGCGTTCCGGCTGCTTGCGTATTGGCTCAGTTCTTCGCACGCCCGGTGCATCGCGTCGTAAATGGCTCCGCCGCGGTCTTCGGGCACGATGCCAATATGGGTCGTGACCACGTTCGTGCCGAGCTCAAGCGCAAGGTCCAGGATGCGTTTCGATTTCTCGATCTTCTCCGGGTTGACGGAAGCATCCTGGAAGCCGTGGCCGGCCAGATCGCCGCACAGCGCCGATATTTCCAGGCCGAGGCTGCCGATGAAGTCGCGCAGTTCGCGCCGTTTGGAACCGGTCAGGACAGCCGGGTCCATCTCGCCGGACACCGCATAGATCTGCACGCCGTCGGCGCCGACTTCTTTTGCTTTTCTCAATCCTTCCGTCACGCCGATTCCGAAGCTGTCGACGATTACGCCGATTTTGTTGGAAAGGCCCGGGGTTCCGTTCGTCGGTTGTCCGTTCATTGGGCATCCTCCCCGTCCAGACGAATTTCCCGGCCTTCTTCGGCCGAGCGGTAGATCGCGTTCAGCAGCCGGATCATGGCTACGCCGTCGTCGACCGGGCACAGGTTCTCGCCTTTGCCCTGGCACAGATCGACGAAATGGTTGATTTCCCGCTTGAAGCTGTCCACGAAGTCGAAGCCCGGCGTCGTGAGCTGCGGGTCGATGTTCAGGATCGTATTATGCTGCTCGGTCACGATCGACAGCGCCGGTTCGATCTCCGCGCCGCCCCGCTCGCCGAATACGGCAATCTGCGCGGAATCTTTGCGGGCATGCAGCGAGAAGCTGACGTCGACCATGAGCGAAGCTCCGTTCTCGAACCGGATCAGCGCATTGGCCATGTCTTCGACCGTATTGAGCGAAGGATCGAAATCGGCGGCCTGGTAATACGAGAAGTTCTCGATATTCGAGCGGTTGCCGAGTTTGCGATACGTGTTGCCGCTGACCGAGACCGGTGCCGGCTTGCCCATGAGATACCAGCACAGATCGATGACGTGCACGCCGATATCGATCAGCGGACCGCCGCCGGAACGTTCTTCGTCCGCGAACCAGCCGCCCGGATTGCCGAGGCGGCGGATCAGGCTCGCTTTGGCGTAATACAGGTCGCCCAGATCGCCCGCGTCGATAAAGCGCTTGAGCACTTCGATGTTGGCCGCATGCCGCCGCACGTAGCCGACCTGAAGCACGCGTCCGGTCTCCTCGACCGCCTGCCGGATCGCCAGCGCTTCGTCCACCGTTTTGCAGAGCGGTTTTTCACACAGGACGTTTTTGCCGGCTCGCAGCGCTTCGATACTGATCTCCGCGTGCGAGTTGTTCCACGTGCAGATGCTGACGGCGTCGATATTCGGGTCGGCGAGCAGTTGACGATAATCGGTATGGACGTCGTCAATGCCGTACTGCTTCGCCGTCCGCCGGGCGCGTTCCTCGTTCAAGTCGCACACCGCGGTCAGCTTGACCTGCGGGTTGGCAGCGTAAGCCTGAAGATGCGAGTCGGAGATGGACCCGCAGCCGATCAATCCGATGCGTACAATTTCCATGGTCGAAGTCACCCTTTCCGGATTCCTATGTTATATTTGTTCATGTATAGGGGATTGCACAGGTCTAATTTAACATAGCGGAGCAAAGGAGAAAATGTTCAGGATGACTCAGTATATGGACTATACGATCAGCCAGAGCCCGATCCGGGTCTTCTCTCCGCCGATCGATCCCGCCCGCCGCCGGATCAAATCGATCACGCTGGTCAACGCGGGACATCTGCCGGGGCGAACGCTTCAGCGGGAACAGGCGACGTTCCATTATTGGGCGATCGTGCTGATCACGGGCGGCGAAGGGTATTACCGGATCGACGGCGGGGAGACGCAGCGGGTCCGGGCGGGCTCGTGGTTCTGCCTGTATCCGGGCGCGTCGTTCGATTACGGTCCCGACCCGGGCGGATACTGGGACGAATATTACGTGACGGCCGAAGGGAAACGGATCGAGGAATGGCAGCGCGACTGGCTGCCTCCGCGCGGGCAGGTGCACCGCCTGGCGGTGGACGAAGTGCTGCTGCAGCGGATGGAGAGCCTGCTGCGCCTCGTCGGCAGCGGGACGCCGGACAATCTCGACCGCGCGGCCATGCTGCTGGAACAGTTGGCGTACGAGATCGCGGCGGGCGGCGCAGGGCAGGGAGCAGACAGGCGCGGGCACTTGGCGCAGACGGTGATCGAGGATATCCAGTCGCGGCTGCATCTGCCGCCGACCGTCTCCGATACGGCGGCCCGGCATCACGTCTCGGTCTCGACGCTGCGCCGGATCGTGAACGCCTACACCGGCTATCCGTTCAACGAATTCGTGCATCGGCTGCGCGTGGCGGAAGCGGGCCATATTTTGCTGAACACCGACCTGAGCGTCAAGGAAATCGGGGAGCGGCTCGGCTACCGGGACCTGTTCTACTTTTCCCGCGTGTTCAAACGCGTCACCGGCGTGTCGCCCCGGGAGTACCGCAGCCGCGTCGGACCGTGAATGCCGCCGCAGCCCCGGCTCCGGGGCGTCTCCGCGCGCAATCCCGTATTGGTTTTTTGCACCGCCGCCGTTATAATGGGTGTAGCTTCATAAATCCACGTATCGACTTGCGCAGTTCTTTTATTGAATACGGCCAGAATCATATAGAGATTGACGACAGCTATCGTTTCGGCAGGGGAGGGGAATTTTTTGTTTCAGATCGGCGGCAAAGTGTACGAAGTCATGATCAATCACAAAAACGGCTGGAATGCGGAAGCGTTCCGCGGCCGCTACAGCGAAATTCTGGAACGCTACGATTACATCGTCGGCGATTGGGGATATAACCAGCTTCGGCTAAAAGGCATGTACCGCGACGGGCATCCCAAAGTGGCGAAAGAGTCCCAGGTTTCTTTTACGACCGATTACATTACCGAGCACTGCAACTTCGGGTGCGCCTACTTCGTTCTGCGCAAGGTCAAAGACATGCGCGACGTGAAGGACCCGGAAGAAGCGGCGCTGTACGAAGACCTCGGCGAGATGAAGGAGCCGGTGCGGGAGACGCGCGAATCGCACAAAGTGCAGGAAGCCGCGAAGGAAACCCGCGAGCATACGTCTCCCAAAGAGCGCAAAGACCATCGGGGCGGGCGGGATTCCAAAAATTCGCGCGGCGAGCGCGGAGAATCGCGCACTTCGGAATCGACGGAGCGCGAGACGAAGGACAAAACGCAGGGCCATCCGGGCAAAAAGAACGGCCAGCGCGGCGAACGCCCGAACCGCCAGCCGCAGGGACAAGGCGCCGACAAGGGCAAAGCGGCCGGCGGCGAAGGAAGCCCGTCGTCGAACAACCGCAACCGCAAGCGCGAAGATCGCGGCGGCGAATCGCGGCCCAAGCCGCAGGTTCGCGACGCGGGCGAGCGCCAGAGCGGCGAACGCCCGAGCAGCGAACGGCGAGAGCCGGCCCAACCGGCGCCGCAGCCACAAACGCAGCCGCAGCCGGCCGAATCGGCTCCGAATCCGCGTCCGGATCAGGAATCGGCGAAGTAAGCTTGAGTTCGGCCCATTGGGCTGTGCCCGCCACAAGGACTTTGCATTTTCGTTACAACGCCAAGAAGGACCGGCATCGCTGCCGGTCCTTCTTTTTGTCGTTGTTCGGTGTGGTGATTGTTCGGTGTGGGTCGTTGTGTCTGCCGGGGCAGGAAGCGAAGCGGGCTTGTGCCTTGCCTTCAGCCCAGAAACGCTTCGCGTACCCGGTTCCAGAACGGGAACGGACGATAACGGGCAAAGCTGATCTTCTGGCTCGATACGCGGCAGCGGACCGAGACGAGATCGTCGATCGTCAGATAACGGTGATCCATCGTCAGCAGCAGCCGCTGCTCTTTGCGCGAGTAGATGTCGCAGTGATGGTGCTTCGGGAGCACGAGCGGCGAACCGAGCGTGCGGAAGACGCGGTTGTTGATCGAGGCGATCTCCGCGATTTGCAGCGCTTCGAGCGTCGGGTGCATGATCGCGCCGCCGAGGCCCCGGTTGTACGCGGTGCTGCCCGACGGCGTGGAGACGCAGATGCCGTCGCCGCGGAACATCTCGAACACTTCGTCGTTGATGTCGATCTGCACGACCATCGTCGCTTCGGCGCCTTTGATCGCGAACTCGTTCAGCACGGTATGGATCGACGTGCCGGACTTGCGTTCGATCTCCAGTTCGAGCAGCGGGTACTTGACGATCTTCGGGCCGAGCCCGCCTTCACCGGCGCCGGACATGAATTCGATCAGTTCGGGCAGATCCTGCGCTTTCCAGTCGGCGTAGAAGCCCAGATGGCCGGTGTGGACCCCGACGAAAGCGATCTCCGGAATACGGTCGATAAACGAATGGAACGCGTGCAGCATCGTGCCGTCGCCGCCGATCGACACGACGATTTCCGGCGATTCGGAATCCATTTCGAATCCTTTTTCGGCCGCGAGTCTATGGAATTGTTGGCTTAAATCGATCGACAGTTGGTCGCCGCGATCCAGTACATAATATTTCAACGGTTAAACGCTCCTTTGCTCGGGTTTTTGCCTTGCGGCCGCCGAGACAAGCCGGTGCCTGTTCCCGTACATTTTACCATGCCAAACCAGCCGCGTCGCATAAAAAGTTTTTTTGTTCATTCTCCGCCCGATCTTTTGGAAAGCGGTTGCATAATGGGTTTATTTTTAGAAAAATTATGATAGAATAAAAAAACCAAACTCTAATTTCGGCCTTTTGGCAGATTCGATGTATCGAATGTAGGCACGTTGTCTTTGAATTCAAGACGAACGGAGTGGTCAAATGAGTATCTTGACGGCTGTTATGGTATGCGCCTTTGTCTATGTGATTCGCACTTCCCTGGAACATGCCGGGGAAGAAGAATGGAGCGGATACTAAGATTTCGGTTTGACGGGCGGCCGCGCATCCCGGGGGACGGGTACGCGGTCATATATTCGGCGCGGGGCAAAGACCCGGCGCTTTTTTTGTTTTTTCCGCAAACGGGTCCAAAGACGGGCTGAAAAGGCTCGCATTTTGTTATAATACAAGAGAGTCTCCTGAGGAGACGCATGAGGGCAAGGCCAAGTTGCATCTCCAACGAAATCGGAAGCGAAAGCAGGTAATGGACATGAACTCCGAATCAAACCTCTACGAGCAGCTCGGCGAATCGGCCGGACTGCGGCGCATCATTGAGACTTTTTATGGGAACGTGGTACGCGAGCCTCTGCTGGCTCCGCTGTTTCCCGAAGATATCGAGCCGGTCATCGAACGGCAGCATCAATTTCTGACGCAGTTCTTCGGCGGCCCGCCGCTCTATTCCGAGCAGCACGGTCATCCGATGATGCGGGCGCGGCATATGCGTTTTCCCGTCACCAACGAGCGGGCGGACGCATGGCTGGCCTGCATGGACGCGGCGCTCGCGGAGAACGGCGTCGAAGACGAGCTGCGCGAATTCGTCGTGGCCCGGCTCAAAGGCCCGGCTTACCATTTCGTCAATACCCCGTAACGGGGAAAGTTGTCCGTCGCGCGACTCTCTGCCGAATTCGATAGACAAAGGAAAGAAGGGCTTATCATTATGGAAATCGATCCGCTGTTTCAAATTACGACGGTCTGCGTGTGCTGCGAAAAAAAATTCGAAACGAGCCGCGTACGGCCTAGTTTCAAACAAACGATTCGGCGGGATAGCGACTTCTGCGCCCATTACAAAAATGAAAATCCCGACTTCTACGTCGTGCGGATCTGTCCGCACTGCGGCTTCGCGTTTACCGAAAATTCGGCGAACAAACTGAGCGCGATCCAGCGCGGCCGATTCGAGGAAAAAGTCGGCGCGGCGCCGAAAAAGAAAGATTACGGCGGCAAACGCACGCTCGAAGCCGCTTTGGACACGTACAAGCTTGCGCTGATCTGCGCCCAGGTCATTCAGGACAAAGAGCGTATCGTCGCAAGCCTGCTGCACCATATCGCGTGGCTGTACCGCTACGCAGACAACGCGGAGCAGGAAGCCCGGTTTATCGGCTTCGCGCGCGATTCGTACATCCGCGTCTACGAGACGGAAGCGGCCGGGCCGAGCGACGCGCGGCTGATGTACCTGATCGGCGAGCTGTGCCGCCGCATGGGCGAGTTCAACGAAGCGGTGCGCTGGTTCTCGCGCGTCATCCACGATCAGCGCATCATGGATGCGGGCATGATCCGGGCGTCGCGGGAGCAGTGGGCGACTTTGCGCGAAGATATGTTGGCGCGGAAAATGGAGCTGCCTTCGGAGATGTTGGAGTCTTGAAGGTGTGATGGGAGCCTGGGGCTGTGCGTCGGAGCTTGGGGCTTCCGGGGCGAGGAAAGGTTGAGGTTGGGAGGCGCTGCGGAGCGGTGAGGCCTGCGATCGCTGTTGCCCCCCGGCTTCCCTGGATTGGAACAGGAAGGGTGGAAGCCGGGGGACAAAGGCGATGTTCCGCTTCCGCTCCACGGTCTCCGTCTCTCACCGCCCCTCCGCTGACTGCGGCTCGCCTGCGCACGGGGGCGGGGAAGCGAGCGCCCAAGGCTCCCTTTGTGGTGGGGGTAGGGGAAGGGATAAGAGCGTAAAGAGATAAGAGAGATAAGAGATAAGAGAGATAAGAGATAAGAGATAAAGGCTGCCTGGGAATCGGGCGGTCTTTTTGTTGTGTTTTTAAGGGGAAGAGAAAGGGAGATTGATGTGAAGGCATAGAGAAAGGGAGCGGGATGTAATCTATGTTGACGCCGAGGGAGTTGGGTTCTACGATGAGGGGGTAAAGCGGAAAGAGGGATTTTTTCAGAGAGAATCAGTAAGATACAGTAATTTGTAATGAAAATACAGTAACAATCATCGAATTTGCGCAAAGAGAAAGGAATGAGAAGCGTATGGGACGAGTTGGTGAGAATAGGGGACGAAGCGGAGAAAAAGCAGGGGAAAGAATGAAGGAGAAAGTCGTATTCCACCGCGAGTATCCGATCCATCTGTCGGACACGGTCGGGGTCACGACGCAGTATCAGAGGCTGCACGCGCACGACGCGCTGGAGATCAACATGATCAAATCGGGAACGGGCTATTACATCATCAACGGCGTGACGTACGATTTCGAAGCGGGAGACATCGTGCTGATCCATTCGGGAGCGCTGCACTGCGCCTACGAGAAAGAAGGGCTGGTCATGCAGGTCATTACGTTCGACGCCGCCTGGTTCATGGGCAGCCAGCGTTCCGATCCCGACATTTTGAGCCCGTTCAAGGAGATGGGCGTTTATTTTACCCATGTGCTCGACCGCGACCATCCGCGCTTGCCCGAACTGCGCGGACTGCTGCTGTCGCTGCAGGAAGAGCACGACGCGGCCCGGCCTTCGTACGTGTCTGTCGTGTACGCCTACATGCTGCAATTTTTCGTGCAGGTGAATCGCCATTTCCGCCGCGAGAACGTCGAACCGGCGGCAGGCAGCGTCTCTGTCGCGCAGCTGGAAAAGGTGCGTCTCGTGATCGGCGCGATGGAAGAACGCCCCGCCCACGCCTGGACGCTGGAAGAACTGTCCGCGCTCGCGTACCTCAGTCCGTCCCGCTTCAGCGACGTGTTTCGCCGCGCGGTCGGGGTCTCGCCGCTCACGTATCTGATTCAAATCCGGCTGGAGAATGCGTATCACCTGCTGGAAACGTCCGATCTGAAGATCGTCGATATCGCGATGGAATGCGGATTTCGCACGCTGTCGAATTTCAACCGGCTGTTCAAGCGGCATATCGGCACCGAGCCGAGACTCATCCGCAGCAAAATAAATGCGTGTTGCAGTAAGATAGTACCGGTTTCCGATCATTTTGGCGGAGTCGAAGAGGTTGGGTCCAAGTAAGATTGAGTCAGGAAAAGTCACTTCAACGGTGATGCCTACTTACACCATGCGAGGGAAAGGAGGTCCATATGCAGAATACGACGCACCGGACCGCCATCGGGGAACGAAAAGTGAAGGCGTCGCTGATCAAACGGCTTGGCAGACAGTGGGATCTTCAAATGATGGTGCTCCCGGCGCTGCTGTTCATCTTCGTGTTCAGCTACATTCCGATGTACGGGGTCCTGATGGCTTTTCAGGATTACAGTCTGTTCGACGGATTTTCCGGAAGTGAGTGGGTCGGGTTCAAGCATTTCGAAATGTTCTTTAACGCTCCCGAGTTCTGGACGGTCATCCGCAATACGGTGGCGATCAGCCTGCTGAAGCTGCTGGTCGGGTTCCCGGCTCCGATCCTGCTGGCGTTGATGCTGAACGAAGTGCGGAACCGCGCTTTCAAAAAGATCGTGCAGACGATCAGCTACCTGCCGCACTTCCTGTCCTGGGTCATCGTCTCCGGCTTCGTCATGTCGCTGCTGTCGACGGAGAACGGGAGCGTCAACATGCTGCTGCAGACCGCGAATCTGATCAAGGAGCCGATCAACTTCCTTTCCCTGCCGGAGTATTTCTGGACGATTCTGGTCACGACGGGCGTCTGGAAAGAAATCGGATTCGCTTCGATCGTCTATCTGGCGGCGATCGCCGGCGTCGATCCGCATATGCACGAAGCGGCGGCGATGGACGGGGCGGGCAAGCTGAGGCAGATCTTCTCTATCACGCTGCCCGCGATCATGCCCGTCATCATCGTGTTCCTGATTCTGGCGATCGGCAATCTGTTAAGCGCGGGATTCGAAGACATCCTGCTGCTCGGCTCGAATCCCGTCCTGAGGGACGTGGGCGACGTGCTCGATACATACGTGTACCGGACCGGCATCCAGAACAACCGGTATTCCTACGCGACGGCGGCGGGCCTGTTCAAATCGCTGCTCGGCGTGCTCCTGCTGGTCGGGGCGAACTACGCGGCGCGCAAATCGGGCAACAGCCTATGGTAAATCGAAAGCGGGGTGCTTGCGCATGAAACCTTCAACCGGAGACCGCATGCTGACGGGCGTCGTCTACGCGCTGCTCGCCGTCATGGCTTTCGTCGCTTTCTATCCGTTCTGGAACGCGGCGGTGATCTCTTTCAACAACGGTACGGATACGATGCGCGGCGGCATCACGTTTTGGCCGAGAGCGTTCACGTTCGAAAATTACCGGGTCGTATTCGAAGACAGCCGGCTGATCAACGGATTCGTGATCTCGATTCTGCGCACGCTGCTCGGGACGCTGCTCTGGGTCGGGGCTACGGCGATCTTCGCCTACGGCATGAGCAAATCGGAACTGATCGGCCGCAAAGGCTACATGATCTTCTGCATCGTCACGATGTATTTCAGCGGCGGGCTCATTCCGACCTTCCTGCTGATCCGCTCGCTCGACCTGTTCAACACGTTCTGGGTCATGGTCATTCCGGGACTCATCAGCGTGTGGAACATGATCATTTTCCGTACTTTTTTCAAAAGCATTCCGGCGGGGCTCGAAGAATCGGCGCGGATCGACGGCTGTTCCAACTGGGGCGTGCTGTTTCGCATCGTGCTTCCGCTGTCCGGCCCCGTCATCGCCACGCTGTCGCTGTTCACGGCGGTGTATCACTGGAACGACTGGTTTACGCCGAGCATCTATATCAGCAACGCCGATCTGCTCCCGATTCAGACGAAGCTGCAGCAGATTCTGAATTCGAACATCATGAGCGAACAGATGGCGCAGATGGACTCGGCAGCCCAGGGACGGATGAGCCGGATGAAAGCCGTGACGTCGAAGTCGCTGTCCATGGCCACGATGATGGTCGCGACGATTCCCATTTTGTGCGTGTATCCTTTCCTGCAAAAGTATTTCGTCAAAGGCGTGCTGGTCGGTTCGCTCAAGGAATAGACAAGAGGACGAAGGGGGCAAAGCCATGAGAATCGGTAAAAAAGGACGGCGGGTCGGCTCGACGCTGCTCGCATTGACGTTGGTCTTGGCAGGATGCAGCGGAGGAAGTTCTTCCGGGGCGGGCAAAACCGAAGGCGGAAACGGCTCGGCCGAAGCGTCCGGGCAGGAAGCGTACGTGCTCGGCGAGAGTCCGCTCGAATTTTCTTTCTACGGGCATTACGACTGGTACACGATGCCGAACTGGGGCGAAGACAAAGCTTCGGAATGGATCAAGGCCAACAAAAAAGTCAACGTCGTTCCGATCAGCTCCGGCGGCAACGCCAAGCAGAAGCTGAGCACGATGATCGTGTCGGGCGAGCTGCCGGACGTGATCTGGACCGAACGCGGCGCCGACGTGGAATCGCTGCGCAAAGCGGGCGCGATCGTGCCGTTCGACGATTATCTGGACAAATACCCGAATCTCAAAAAGTGGGCCGGCGAAGAGACGCTCGACATGCTGCGCTCGGAAGACGGCAAGCTGTACCAGTTCCCGAACTGGTACACGACGCAGCCGAACGGCAACGCCGGCTATCTGGTGAACAAAAAAATCTACAACGAGCTCGGCGCGCCGAAGCTTGAGACGACCGAAGACCTGTACGCCTATCTCAAGCAGGTCAAAGACAAGTATCCGGACGTCGTGCCGCTCGAAGTCGGGCAGTCCGCAAGCGGCGTCGACATTATGAGTTCGGCTTTTGCGGAGAACCGTCCCTATCTGTACAGCTCGCTCAGCATGAAAGCCGTCCCGTCGGGCGATACGCTGACGTCGGTGTTCACCGACGACGTGTTCCGCGAGACGCTCGTTTACGCCAACCGGCTATACCGCGACAAGCTGATCAGCCAGGACGCGTTCACCCAGCCGCTGGAGCAGGTGGAGCAGAAGATCATTACCGGCAAAGCCGCCGTCTACGTCGCGTCCAGTCCGACCGAGTTCGGGGCGATCGGCGACTCCCTGCTCAGCGAAGAAGATCCGGAAGCCGGGTATATCATGATCTGGCCGGTGCATAAGGAAGGCCTGGACAAAAACAAAATTTTCCCCGGTACGTACAACCAGCTCGGCTGGAACGTCAGCGTTATCTCGAAGACGGCCAAAGACCCGGAAGCGATCTTCGCTTTCCTCGACTGGCTCACCGGCCCCGAAGGGCAGCGCATCAGCATGTGGGGACCGGAAGGGCTGTATTGGGACGGCGTCGACGAAGAAGAAGCGCCGATCTTCACCGACGCGTTCACTTCGGACACTAAAGGCCGCGACGAACTGATGAACTCCACGGTCAATCTCCAGTGGGTCGGCAACACGGTCTACGTGGACAATTCCAAGATGAAGTTCGAATCGACGCTGCCGGAAGACAAGAAGAGCTGGGAAACGAAATGGCAGTCGGAGATTACGTGGAAAACGCAGTACGACACGACGGCCTTCGTCAACCTGAATCCGGCCGGCGATTCGAACGAAGGCATCATCGAGCAGAGCGTCGGCGAAATCTATGAAAAAGCCAAAGCGCAGGCGATTCTGAACGCGGGCAGCGAAGAAGAAGTGCTGGCCATTCTGGATCAGGCGGAGCAGGACGCGCAGCAGGTCGGTTACGCCCAACTGCTGGAGTACAAAACGCAGAAATGGCAGGAAAATCTGGCGAAGCTCGGCAAATAAAACAGAAGACACGACGTTTGGATGGAGGGCAACCGATTTGAACTATTATCTGGGCGTTGACGGGGGAGGCAGCAAGACTCTCGCCGTAGTCTGCGACGAAAGCGGCCGGATCGTCGGCCGCGGGCAGAGCGGCTGCGGCAATCATCAGCTGGGCGCGGCTCCGGCCGAGCAGCAGATCCGCCTTGCGGTGGACGAAGCGCTGGAGCGGGCCGGCATACGCCGGGAGCAGGTGCGGCGTTCGGTGTTCGGGTTGGCGGGAGCCGACCGCGAAGCGGACTTCCGCATTCTGCGGCCGATGATCGCGCGGCTCGGGCTCGACCGGCACGAGATCGTGTGCGATACGGTGATCGGCCTGCGTGCCGGAACGCGGCAGGCGCACGGCGTGGTCGTGATCTGCGGCACGGGCACGAACTGCTACGGGATCAACCGGAGCGGCGAAGAACTGCAGGTCGGCGGGTTCGGGTATACGTTCGGCGATTTCGGCGGCGGATCGGACCTGGCGGTCGAGGTGTTCCGCTCGGTGATCCGGGCCTGGGAAGGCCGGGAACAGCCGACGCTGCTGGCGGAAGCGACGCTGAGCCGCCTGGCGATGGGTTCGGAAGAAGAAATGTTCCATCATTATCTGGATACCGGCCGGCATATTCCGCCGGACCTTGCGAAAGTGCTGTTCGACGTGGCGGAAGCCGACGAGCTGGCGAGAAGCATTCTGGCCCGGCAGGGGCGGGAGCTCGGCCGGGCGGCCGGAGCGGTCATTCGCAAGCTGGACATGGAACACGACCGTTTCGACCTGGTGATGGCCGGCAGCATTCTGACCCGGGGAGACAGCCGTTACATTCTGCCTTTTCTGGACGGGGAAGTCCGGGCGGCGGCGCCGGGCTGCCGGCTGAGCGTGCTGACACTTGAGCCGGTGGCGGGTGCGCTGTTTATGGCCATGAACGAGCAGGGCGGTACCGACGAAGAGCTCTACCGCCGCATTCATCAACAACTAAGCGTAAAGGCGGCGAGCGCATGAGCATGCACAAATTGAAAGTGGCGGTCATCGGAGGCGGATCTTCGTACACGCCCGAGCTGATCGAAGGCTTCATTCTGAATTACGATACGTTTCCGGTCACCGAAATCGTGCTGGTCGATATCGAGCCCGGCCTGCGCAAGCTGTCGATCGTCGGCAAGCTGGCCCAGCGCATGGTCGCCAAGTCCGGGCTGCCGATCGAAGTCAGCCTGACGCTGGATCGGCGTTCGGCGCTGGAGGGCGCGGACTTCGTCTCCACGCAGATGCGCGTCGGCATGCTGGAAGCCCGCGGCTGGGACGAGACGATCCCGCTCAAGTACGGCATGATCGGGCAGGAGACGACCGGCCCCGGCGGCATGATGAAAGCGCTCCGGACGATTCCGGTGCTGCTGGACGTCGCCCGCGACATGGAGGAGCTGTGTCCCGACGCATGGCTGCTCAATTTTACCAATCCGGCGGGCATGGTGACCGAAGCGATCACCCGGCATTCGCGGATTCGCACGATCGGCCTGTGCAATTCGCCGATCGCGGCGTACAAATGGCTGTCGCGGCTGTACGAAGTGCCGATCGAGCGGATCGCGTGCGAATTCGTCGGCCTCAACCATCTGCATTATATCAGCCGGATCGAGATCGACGGACAGTCCAAGCTCGACGAACTGCTGGATAACCGCGACGGTTATTCCGCCCGCAACGTGCCGCAGTACGAATGGAACGGGGCGCTGCTGCGCACGCTGCACGCCATTCCTTCGTATTACCTGAAATACTTCTACCTGCACCGCGAACTGCTCGCCGAACAGCAGGAAGCCGCAGCCAGAGGCGAGACCCGGGCGGAGACGGTACAGCGATTGGAAGACGAACTGTTCGAGCTGTACGAAGACGTGAATCTGGCCGAAAAGCCCAAGCAGCTCGAACAGCGCGGCGGCGCGTACTATTCCGAAGCCGCGGTCAAGCTGATGAACTCGCTCTATAACGACCAAGGCGATATCCAGACGCTGAACGTCGCGAACAACGGCAGCCTCGATTTCCTGCCGGACGATGCGTGCATCGAAGTCAACTGCCGGGTGTTCAAGACCGGTCCCGTCCCGATCGCCGTCGAAGTGGTGCCCGAAGCGGCCACAGGGCTGATCCATGCCGTCAAAACGTACGAACGGCTGGCGATCGAGGCCGCCGTCTCCGGCAGCCGCGATCTGGCGCTGACCGCGCTGGCGCATCATCCGCTCGTCCCTTCGGTGAACGACGCCGCAGCGATGCTCGATGAGATGCTGGAGCGGAACAAAGTGTATCTGGGCCGGTTTTTCCCGAACGAAGCGGCTGTGCGCTGAAGGTCGTGCGCGGACACCGTAAGCTGAGGTTGTCGGCTGAAGCGTGCGCTGACCGTGCGGCCTCTTGATTGCTTTTCCGTCAACGTAGCGCGCCTTGGAGAGAAGATTACAGTCTTACATTGCCGAAAAAGCAGCGTGGACCCTGTAATACGCTTCTTTTCTGCCCAAAGACGCTTCTACGCTGCTTTTTAAGCAGCGTAACCGCCGATTCGCGCGATTTGGCTTCTCTACGCTGCTTTTTAAGCAGCGTCAACGTGTCGAGAAAGTCTGATTCTGAACAAAGTGAGGAGGCGGAGGGAGAAATTCAGTGTAGGAGCGCCAGCGTTCGCCTTTGAAATCAGGAAAATCCCATTCAAATTTGATCCTTTTTCCTGATTTCAACACGCGACCGGAACGAATTTCTCCCGCAGTCGACAAGCTTCTCATACGTATAGGACTTTCTCGACAGCCTTACGCTGCCTTTTAAGCAGCGTAAGCGGCTCTCGCTAATTCGCCAAATCGGCGCCAAAAAAGCCCTTCGAAGGAATCCCCTTCGAAGGGCTTTCGCTTGCCCGCCGGCTAATCCCGCCAAGGTCATGTCGTGCCAAAGTCGCGTGCGCCCGCTCATGTCCGAGCGGCCCGCCTGTTCCCGACTCCGGCCAAGCCGGACGCCGGACCTCGGATGCAAGGCGCCGGACGTTCACCCGCGAAGCCGAACGCGGCTCACTTGACGACCGTATCGGTCATCAGATAATCGTCGTCGCAGTCCAGCACCGTCAGTCTTCCGTGGCAGCACGGAAAGACCGTCAGGCGCTTGCGGCCGGTATGGATATCTTCCAGTTCCGACGGCTTGATCGGCAGCAGCACGTTTTCCGCTCCGCAGAACGGGCACTGCGGAACCGTCAAGTCGCCCATCACATGATCGTACGGCAGCGCTTTTTCAAAAGGAATCATGGGTCAGTTATTCTCCCCGGACTGCTCTTCCGAAGGCTTGGCTTCCGCTTCCTGCTTGGCCAGTTCGGCCAGCTTTTGCATCAGGATATGCTGCGGCATATGCATGAGATGTTCGATCGGAACATTCAGTTGTTTGGACAGCTTGATTGCCGTGTCCGCCGAAATTTGCAGAGGTCTCATGGTGTATTCCCTCCCGTGTCAGATTTGGCTTCATAAGACGTTTTCGATATAGTAATACTGTACCATGAGGCCTGGGCAAACACCATATGGACCTCGTGAACCGATCATGCCGCCATGTCCGCTGCACCTATTTTTCGAAGCGAAAGGTGAGGAATGCAATGAGCAACCGCTTGAGACAGACCTGGGATTTGGAGACGATTTTTCCCGGAGGTTCGGCTTCGGCCGAATTCGATACTTTTCTAAAAAAATTGGCGGCCGACGTGGAAGGATTGCAGCAGCGCGTAGGCGGCCTTCAACCTCCGGCTTCCGCCGAACAGACCGCGGCGTTCGATCCGCTGTTCGTCGACGTGCAGGACGTATCCGCGCGGTTCCGCCAGGCGGGCGCGTTCGTCTCGTGCCTGAGCGCGCAGGATCAGAACGACCAAAAAGCCGGGCAGCTCTCGGCGCGCGTCGGCTCGATCCGCGCCCGCTGGCAGAGCGTCGTCGCAACGTTCGACAGCGTGCTGCAAAATACGCAGGATGCCGTCTGGACAGAGTGGATGAAGCGGGAGACCGTGGCGCCTGTCGCGTTCAACCTGAGCGAGAGCCGCTCGCAGGCCCGCGAGAAGATGACGCCGGAGCTGGAAAGCCTCGCGCTCTCGCTGTCGGTCGACGGGTATCAGGGCTGGAGCAGCTTTTACAATACGATCGTGCGCCACGTGAAAGTGAAGTCGGAAGAGAACGGCGAGATCAAGCACCTATCCGCGGCGCAGGCTGCCAACAAGCTCGGTTCCACGGACCCGAAGCAGCGCGAAGAAATGGGCCGCAGCTGGGANNTGTCCGCCGGCACGCTCGACACGATGTGGCAGGTCATTACGGACAACAAGCCGATCTTCGTGGAGTATCTGAAGCGCAAAGCGCAGCTGCTGAACGTGGAGCGGCTCGGCTGGCACGACGTCGACGCGCCGATCGGCGCATCCGAATCCAAAATCGACTACGACGACGCAGCCGACCTGATCGTGGAGCAGTTCCGCAGCTTCAGTCCGCGCATGGCGGACTTCGCGCAGCGGGCGTTCGACCACAACTGGATCGAGGCGGAAGACCGGGCAGGCAAACGGCCGGGCGGGTTCTGCACGGCGCTGCCGCTGACGAAGGAAACGCGTATCTTCATGACGTACAGCGGCACGGCGTCCAATGTGTCGACGCTGGCGCACGAACTGGGCCACGGCTACCACCAGCACGTCATGGACGAACTGCCGACGTTCAGCCAGCGGTACGCGATGAACGTGGCGGAGACGGCGTCGACGTTCGCGGAGATGATTGTGGCCGATTCGCTGGTACGCAAAGCGGCGGACGAAGAAGAACGCATCGTGCTGCTCGAAGACAAAATCCAGCGCAGCATCGCGTTCTTCATGAACATTCACGCGCGTTTCCTGTTCGAGACCCGCTTTTACGAGCAGCGCCGCGCCGGCCTGCTGACGCCCCAGGATCTCAGCGAGCTGATGACGCAGGCGCAGGAAGAAGCGTTCTGCGGCGTGCTCGGCGATTACCATCCGCATTTCTGGGCATCCAAGCTGCATTTTTACAATACCGGCGTTCCGTTCTACAATTTCCCGTACACGTTTGGCTACCTGTTCAGCACCGGCATCTATGCGCAGGCGCAGCGGGAAGGGAGCGGCTTTGCCGACAAGTACGACGCGCTGCTGCTCGATACCGGCCGCATGACCGTCGAACAACTGGCGTCGAAGCATCTGGGCGTCGACCTGACGCAGCCGGACTTCTGGCAGGCGGCGATCGATGTCAGCGCGGCTGACGTTCGGACGTTCCTGGACATGACCGAAGCGAAAGTTTTGTAAAAAAAAACGAAGATTCAAAACTCCAAAAAAGGCGATCAGAACTTAAATCTGGTCGCCTTTTGCTTTTATTTACTGAAAAATAGCAAAACATTTAAAATTTAATAGTTATATTTACCCAATTATTACGAATAGTATTGAAGTAGGCAGGAAGCGCCTCTATAATGAGCCTCAAGCGCTACATAATTGCATAAAAGTGGGATCTCACCTGTGCTTAAAGATGCATATAATAAGGGAGGATTAACATGTTTGTCCTAAACGAGTATTCGCTTCCCAGACAGCTCGACATCGTATTCAAAGAATTGGGCGAGGAACTGTCGCAGCTTGAATCCGGAACGGTTTTTGTCCAGATTCGCAACAATGTCGTGGGCAAGTTCGGCATCCGCCACACGCCGCTCGCCGGCCGCGACGGCCACGTGGAAGCGCCCGGCCGGGGACTGAACGAGCAGCAGGTCCGGGCTTTCCGCAACATGGCGATCGAGTCGCTCAATTACAAGAAAAGCTGGACGCACGGCGAGATCCATTACGATTTTGCGATCCGCAAAGCGGAAGTGGTGGTGGATGCCCAGTTCGAATCGAACTACAATATGGCCAGCAGCCTGATCCGCTATCCGAAGCACGCGTCCAAGGAATCGCGTTCCGAACTTTCCTGAGCGTGCGGCGGATGGATTGACAAAGAAGGGCCGCCACTTTAAGATAGGGACAAGTTACTGTCACAACGCGATGATGGGGACAAGTAAGCGGGTGCGTGCTGCTTCAGAAAGCCGGCGGTTGATGCGAGCCGGTGCAGACGCCCTGTCCGAATGGCCCCCGGAGTGCCGCGCCGAACCGGAATATTCCGCAGTAGGCCGGCCGGCTTCGTTCCCCGTTAACGGAACGGTTAAGGTCTGTCCCGGAGTTAAGCCGGAGAGACGAATAAGGGTGGTACCACGGTCTCACGTCCCTTGCGGACGTGGGCCTTTTTGCGTTCAAACGCCTGCCGGCAAACGGCGGGCCTATCAGAATCGGAGGAATCCTAATGATGAAAAAAGTATTGTCGGGCATTCAACCGAGCGGTCAGCTGACCATCGGCAACTACATCGGGGCGATCAAAAATTTCGTGACGCTTCAGCACGACCACGAGTGCTTCTTCTCGGTCGTCGACCTGCACGCGATCACCGTGCCGCAGGACCCGGCCGCGCTGCGCGAGCAGTCGGAATCGGTCGCGACGCTGTATGCGGCAGCCGGCATCGATCCGGAGAAGTCGAACATCTTCATGCAGTCGCATGTGCCGCAGCATGCCGAATTGGGCTGGTTGATGACGACGCTGACCGGCATGGGCGAGCTGGAGCGGATGACCCAGTTCAAAGACAAGTCGGAAGGCAAAGGCTCCGTCGGCGCGGGCTTGTTCGTCTACCCGGCGCTGATGGCGGCCGACATTTTGCTGTACCAGGCCGATCTGGTTCCGGTCGGCGAAGACCAGAAGCAGCATCTGGAATTGACGCGCGACCTGGCCGGCCGCTTCAACAGCCGGTTCGGGGATTTCTTCACCGTGCCGGAACCGTACATCCCGAAAGTCGGCGCGCGGATCATGGGACTCGACGACGCTTCCAAAAAAATGAGCAAAAGCAGCGCGAATGCGGGCAGTTACATCGCGCTGCTCGATCCGCCGGACGTGATCCGCAAAAAGTTCAACCGGGCGACGACCGATTCGGGCGGCGAAGTGCGCTACGACCCGGCGACCAAGCCGGAAGTGAGCAACCTTATGGGCATCTACGCGGAATGCACGGGCAGCTCTCTTCAGCAGGTGCAGGAGCAGTTCGAAGGCAAAATGTACGGCGCGTTCAAAAAAGAGCTGGGCGAAGCCGTCGTATCGGTGCTTGAGCCGCTCCAGCAGCGCTACAGCGAGATCCGCGAATCGGGCGAGATCAAGCGCATTTTGGCCAAAGGCGCGGAGCGCGCGGAAGCGGTAGCCGAAGAGACGATGAAAGGCGTGCGCGACCGTATGGGCTTCATGCCGAAGTTCTGATCGCTCGCGCCCTTTCCATACAGCGATCCCTTACGCACAGTCCGAACATGGAAAAGCCGCTGATCCGTTTTGACGGGTCAGCGGCTTTTTGGCGTGCCGGATGATTGGGAAACGAGCCTGGCCTCCTGAAAAGGCGGGCCGTCGTTCGTGCATGTGCAAGGGCCGTTCATCCGTAATTTTCGTTCGTCTGTAATTAATGAAGCGGCTTTTCCTGCGGCGCCGCGGAGACGCCCAGTTTGCGCTGGATACGCGCTTTGGTAATGAAGCCCCAGCCGATATTGAGCACGGCGACGACGCCGACGCCGAGCGCGAGCCAAGCGCTTTCATTAATAAGGATGGCGCACAGCGTGACAAGAGCCATCGAAGAAACGGCGAACCATAGGGCAAGACCTTTATTCATCGGAAAACCTCCGTTTTGAATTTGACTTTGTTCCATTATACCTTATTTTTTCGGGATAGAGCCAAATTTTCGTCGGTTTTTCGTACCCGTCTTCCAACAAAATTCCACATCTTTTTTTGAGAATGCCGTGAAAATCTCATGAAATTGTCAAATTATCGAACTTGTTTCGGGAATCGTTGGCAATCGAAAGGGGCTTTGATATGATAAAATTCATAGCGATACTTTATCCCGGCTTGCCAAAAGCCGGTTTTAACCATTATCGTATACATTTCGCATGTACGTTTTTGCGGATCGGAACCTAAGAGGAGGAATGACAAGCGTGGGCAAATCGTTAAATTATGCAGCTTCGGAAGCCGCCCCTGTCTCGGAACACGAAGACGCGCGGGTAACGTGGCGAGATTTCGTCACCTTGGCCAAGCCGGGCATTTTGCGCTCGAACCTGTTCGTGACGCTGGCCGGATTCTGGCTGGCTTCGCAGTGGAACATCAACTGGGCGAATCTGATCGCGACGCTGGCCGGCACGATGCTGATCGTCGGGGCATCCGGCGTGTTCAACAACTATCTCGACCGCGAGATGGATACCAAAATGGAACGGACCAAGAACCGCGTGCTGCCGACCGGCAGAATCGCGCCGCGCATCGTGCTGACCTACGGCATCGTGCTGGGCGTGCTCGGACTGGCCATTTTATTCGGATTTTGCGGCGTATTGACCGGCGTGTGCGGAGCGATCGGCATGTTCGCCTACGTCGTGCTCTACACGATGTGGCTCAAGCGCACGTCCACGTGGAGCACATCGCTCGGCGGAATCTCCGGCGCGATGCCTCCGGTTATCGGTTATGTCGCCGTCACGAACCGAATCGACATGGGCGCCGTACTGCTGTTCCTGTGGATGTTCCTCTGGCAGCCGCCGCACTTCTGGGCGCTCGGCATTCGCCGCGTCGAAGAATACCGCGCCGCGGGCTTCCCGATCCTGCCGGTCGTCAAAGGCATTCGCCGCACCCAATGGCAGATGCTGCCTTATATCGTGCTGCTGCTGCCGGTGCCGATCCTCATGTACGCGTACGGATACGTCGGCATGATCTTCACCGTCGCTTCGGTCGCCATCACGGCGCTGTGGCTGTACTTCGCCGTCAAAGGACTGGCCAAAGGCCAGGACCCGGACGCCTGGGGCAAAAAAGTGTTCATGTATTCCATCTATTACATGATGGTCACGTTCCTGCTGATGATTATCGACACGGCGCATTGATCCGATCGTGATCGACTCGATGCGCACCGCGTCCTGCCAAGCCGTCTTACGCCCCCAATGGAGCGGAAGACGGCTTTATTCATGCCCGGTGCGGGGCAGCATCGTGTCCGGGTAGCGGATAAACTCGTCCAGTCCGGCCTTCTCAAGCTGCTGGACTGCGTATTCGTCCGGGGTGCCTTCGACGCCCGCGTATCCGCGGCGCGTATACAGATGGTCCGCGTCCGGAAACAGATCGGACAGCAGCGCCCGGATTTTCCGTCCGGACGAGTCGTTATCGAGAAACAGATACACTTCGTCGTGCTTCGCTTCCTGGTACAGCGATTCCAACCGGGCGGCGTTGGGCGTTCCGAACGTGCACAAGATCCGGATGTTCTCGTCGAGCAGACGCCGAATCTTGCTGCGGTCGTTCTTGCCTTCTACGATGACGGTGATCGGCATAAGGGATGTACCTCCTGCTTCAATCGAATAGGATGTTTTTATACAGTGTACCGGGCCGGAAACCGGAATGCAAAAGGCGGCGGAAGAATGCGGCTAAAGCTGACAGAGGGCCTTTTTTTCCTGTATAATCAAAAGGCGCGCGAACCGCTGCGAACGAGGGGGGCGGAGCGCGCGGAAATACGAAGGAAGAACGGAGGCAAAGCCTGATGAATACGGAAGTCTGGATCGAATTCGCCAGGCAGAACTGGCTGATTCTTCTGATTGCGCTCGTAGCGGTATGGTTGGTCATAAACCTTATAAAAACGATGATCAAATGGGCGATCGCGATCGTGATCGTCGTGGCGCTGATCGTGTACAGCGGCGTGTCGCTCGATCAAATTCAGCATACGGTAACGGACGTCAAGAACGAAGCGGTGGCCAAGCTTCAGGGCGAGGCGTTGAACATGCTCAAGGACGAAGCGGCGGAAGCCGTGTTCGACAGCGGCGCAGACGGTTCTTTTACGGTCAAAACGACGAGTCTCAAGCTTGAAGGCCGCCCGAACGCGTCGACCGTCAAGGTCACGTATCGCGGCATCGCGCTCGGGGAATGGGAACGCGGCGAACAGGTGAATGCCCTGATCCGCGCCGCGCAGAGCCGGAAATGACGGCGCAGGGGAACTTGACCGCCCAGGCGTCCAATATTCGGGAGGTGGACGCTTTGCCTTGGCTAAGCACGGATATCGTGACCCTGCTGCTGCTCGCGGTGCTGGTGTTGTCGGTCTTTCGCGGCGCGTACCTGGGCACGAAAAGAACGGCAGCGGGTCTTGGCAGCATGGTCGGCCGCCTGCTGATGCGCGTATTGGGCATTCTGGCCGCGCTGCTGCTGGCCGGCTGGGCTTCGCCTTATGCGCGGGACTGGGCCGACCGGACCGTGCTGGACATGCCGGCGGGCGAAATGCCCGCCTGGAGAGAAGCCGGGTATGCGCTGCTCGGCTTCGTATCCGATTTTTCCCTGCTGCGGGTGGCGCTGCTGTTCGTGCTGATCTACCCGGTCTGCGTGACCGCGTTGTCGCTGCTCGGCAGATGGCGTACGACCGTGGAAGAGCCGCCCCGCAAAAAAGGCAAGCGGCGCCAGAGCGGTCCGTTTCTGGACCGGATCGGCGGAGCGGCTCTCGGCCTCGTGGCCGGCGCCTGGCGGGGCGCGCTGCTGCTGGCGCTGCTGTTCGTGTTCGCGTCGCTGCTGCCCGCAAGTCCGGTGACCCGCTACGCCGAAGCGTCGCCGGCTTACCGCTACGCGGCGCAGAAAGTGTTCGAACCGGCGGCCGGCGAATGGATCAGCGGCAAGCTGCCGGTGCTGACGGCGTCGGCGGCGGAAGAACTCGACGGCATCCTGCGGCAGCGGTACGACGTGATCGACCGGAACATCCCTTCGGACATCGGCCAAGCCGCGATCGATATCGCGGGAACCGGCGCAGACCTACAAAAAGCCGAGCGGTTGTACGATTGGGTCGGCAGCCGGATTCAGTACGATTACGACAAAGTCGGCGATTACGAAAACAAAGGCATCTGGCGCGAGCAGACGCCGCGCAGCACGTATGACACGCGCCGGGGCGTCTGTATCGATTACGCCCGCCTGTACGCGATGATGGCCCGTTCGGTCGGGCTGCAGGTTCGCGTCGTGACCGGGCTCGGATCGGACGGGCGGGGCGGTTACGGCTCGCATGCCTGGAACGAAGTGTACATTCCGGGAGAACAACGCTGGATCGAACTCGATCCGACCTGGGCATCCGGGGGAGACTGGTTCGACCGGGAAAATTTTGCCGATACCCATATCAAGCAGAGCGTGCTGTAGATTCATCACCCTGCGGTCAAGGAACACCAAGAGGAGGCGCCCATGAAAGTGCAGGATAAAGACCGGGAAAACGAAGTGCGCCGGCAGAGAAGTTTCGGACTTCGGCTCAATTTGTTTTTTTTCAGCGTATTCGTCATCTTCTCCGTTATCATCGTCCGGACGGCCATGCTTCAATTCGTGGAAGGGCCCGAACTGAAGCAGGAAGCGGTCAGCCGGGTTACGCGCGACATTCCGATGCAGCCGATCCGCGGCAGCATCCTGTCGGCGGAAGGCGTGCCGATCGCGTACTCCAAGCCGACGCAGACGCTGTACGCGACGCCGCTGAAGAACTACGCGAATAACAACGAGAAAGGGCTTCAGAACCGGCCCGAGCTCAAAAAAGCCGTCAACGAGATTCTGGCCAAGTTCAAGGAACTCGATCCGTCCGGCGAGCAGCCGACGCTTGAAGAGATGCTGAGCCGCGATCGCCTCGATCTCGAAAACATCAAGCATTACGGCTACACGCCGCGCAAGATCAGAACGGATCTGACCGAACCGGAGATTGCCTATTTCAAAGAACACAAAAACGAGTTCAAAGGCATCCTGACGCTCGACGTCGTCGAAGAAGCGACCCGGGAATACGATACCGATTCGGTCGCCGTGCAGACGGTCGGTTATCTGTCGAAGTTCAAAAGCGTGCGGGAAAACAAAAATTTCCCGTTCTATCAAAAAATTTATAAAGAGCAGGCTTCCGGAGCCGATCCGACCGTTCAGTACCAGGAAGACGAGATCGTCGGCTATTACGGGCTCGAACAGCAGTACCAGGAATACCTGCGCGGCAAAAACGGCTACAAACGGATCGAGATTACGCCGCAAAGTATGGCCAAAGAAGGCGGAACCGAAGAAATCGTCGCGCCCAAAAAAGGCAATGACGTCTGGATGAATATCAACAAATCGATTCAGACCGAGACGGAAAAAGCGATTGCCGAGCAGATTCAAGTGTTGAGACGCGATCACCCTTATGTCTCGACAGGCTTTGCGGTAGCGATGGAAGTCGATACGGGCAATGTGGTCGCGATGGCGAGCATGCCGGACTTCGATGCCAACAAATACAAAACGGGCAGCATCTCCGGCGAAGATTTCAACGAGATCGAGAATCTGTACATCAACGGCACGATTCGGGCCAAAGCGCCGGACGATGAACGGAATAAAGCCGAGTCCGTTGTGTACATGGGTTCGACGATCAAGCCTTTGTCCGTACTGATCGGTCTGCAGGAAGGGTTGTTTACGCCTTCGGACGGATACATGGACGTCGGCAATACGAAGCTCGGAGAGTTCGACAAAAAAGGGATTTCCAATGCCGGCAGACATTATCTCGGCTGGATCGGTCCTCGCCAAGCGATTGAAAAGTCTTCCAATACGTTCATGATCGATATGGTCGGCAAAAAGCTGTTGAACAAATACGGGTCCGCCAAAGTCATTGACGTCTGGGATAAACACATGAAGGAATTCGGCCTGGGCGTAGAGACCGGAGTCGATATTCCCGGCGAACAAGTCGGCCTGACGGATTACACAAACGATGACGAAAGCACCCTGACCCGTATGGCTTACGCTTCTTTCGGCCAGCA
This sequence comes from Saccharibacillus sp. WB 17, assembly GCF_008634075.2. Lineage (NCBI taxonomy): Bacteria > Bacillati > Bacillota > Bacilli > Caryophanales > Paenibacillaceae > Saccharibacillus > Saccharibacillus sp. WB 17. The sequence goes on from NZ_VPFK02000027.1 coordinate 52,560, forward strand.
GGGCAAATACACGACGATGCAGCTGGCGCAGTTCACCGTTATGCTTGCGAACCGCGGCGAAAGACTCGAGCCGCATCTGGTCAAGAAGATCACGAATCAAAACGGCAAAACAGTTAAGGAGTTCCCGCGTAAAGTGCTCGATAAAGTGGAATTCAATTCGGACTACTGGGATTTGGTTCAAAAAGGCATGAATACCAAACTCGAAAAAACATTCGACGATTTCCCTTACGATTACGCACGTAAAACGGGTACGTCCACCCAATGGATTCGAAATCAAAATATCGATAACGGCGTATTTATCGCCTACGCGCCGCGCGATAACCCAAAACTCGCCGTGGCGGTCGTCGTGCCGGAAGGCGGCTTCGGCTCCCAGAGCGCGGCGCCGATCGCGCGCAAAATTTTCGACGCTTACGATTACGAGTACGGCCTGGACGGCGTAGCCAAAAAAACGCAGCAGCAGTTCAATGAAGACGGAACGCCGATCGATGCGGCGGCCGAAGGGCAGAATCCGTAACGAACTGCAGCATGCCGGCGTTTAACCCGTAACCTGCCGCAAAACGCGGTCGTGCAAGGTGCAAGCAAAATTCGGAACGGCAAGGGGCGCTCTGTCGAAGGGCGCCTTTTCCTGCCGAACAAGGAGGATGGGATGAGAATCTGGTCAAGGGAAGAACAGGAAGACCATCGCAAGCGCCGGAATTTCGGCATACGCATGAGCCTGTTCTTTTTCACCGTATTCGTCGTGTTTGCCGTCATTATTATACGTACCGCCGCGCTCCAATTCGTGGAAGCGCCCAAGCTTCAGGAAGAAGCGAAAGAACGCGCGACGCAGGATATCCCGATGAAGCCGGTGCGGGGCACGATCTACTCGGCGGACGGAGCCAAGCTGGCGTATTCGGAACCGACGCAGACGCTGTACCTGACGTTCGAGCAGGATTTCAGCAAAGGCGAAGGTCTGAAGAACCGCCCCAAACTTGATGCCGCGCTGCAGGAGATTCTGGCCGTGTTTCAGCAAAAAGGGCGCAAAGACATCGTCAATCCGACGATGGAGCAGCTGATCGGCAAAGACCTGCTCGATCTCGACAACGTCAACAGCTACGGCTACTCCGCAAGACCGGCCAAAACCGGACTCAGCGACGAAGAAGTGGCTTATTTCAAAGAAAACAAGCATAAGTATGCCGGCCTTCTGTCGTTCGAAGTGTCCGAAGAGACGCTGCGGCGCTACGATTCGGATACGGTTGCGGTCCAGACGATCGGCTATGTCAAAAAATTCGATTCCGTGAGCAGCGCCGAAAGCGGCATCGACGTCTACAAAAAAATCGCTGCCGGACTGCGAACGCAAAAAGACGAAGGATTGATGTACAGCCGGACGGAAAACGTCGGCTATTTCGGTCTCGAACAGCAGTACCAGAAGGAGCTGCGCGGCAAAAACGGCTACCGCAAAATCGGCGTCAGCGCGCAGAACACGGCGCAGGGCGTGGAAGAAGTCGTACCGCCGGTCAAAGGCAGCGACGTGTGGAGCACGATCAACAAAAACGTGCAGATGAAGACGGAAGAGGCGATGCGCGCCCAGCTGTCGAAACTGCCCAAAGCCATCTCCGCTTCGGCGGTCGCGATGGAGATCGACAGCGGCAATATCGTGGCGATGGCGAACATGCCCGACTTCGACGCCAACGTCTACCGGACGGGCTCGATCAGCGACGATAATTATCACGCCGTGGAGTATTCGTACCTGAACGGCGCGATCCGCTCGAAGCCGACGAACGATACCGGCAAAAAGGCGGAGTCCGTCGTCTACCTCGGTTCCACGATCAAGCCGCTGTCGGTATTGATTGGCCTCGAAGAAGGGCTGATCACGCTGGGCACGACGTATAACGATACCGGCATCGCGGAATACGGCAAAGGAACGGACAAGATCCGCAACGCCGGCAGCCATCCGTACGGAATATTGAACCCGGTCACCGCCATCGAACGTTCTTCAAATACATTCATGGTCAAAAAGATCGGCGAAGCGCTGTACAATCGCGACGGCGTCAATTCGCTCAAAATTTGGGACAAATACATGAAGGAGTTCGGCCTCGGCGTCAAGACCGGCGTCGACCTGCCGGGCGAATGGGCCGGAGCGGCCGATTACTTCAATACCAAAGACGGCAGCAGCGTGCTGTCGCGGATGGCTTTTGCTTCTTTTGGCCAAAAAGGCAAATACACGACCCTTCAGCTCGCGCAGTACACCGCGATGCTGGCCAATCGGGGCTCGCGCATGCAGCCGCATCTGGTGAGCAAAATCGTCGGTCCCGACGGCGTAGTCACCAAGAAAGACGTGCCTACCGTATTGAACAAAGCCGAATTCCCGGATGCTTACTGGGAAGCGATCCAGCGCGGCATGAAGACCAAAGTCGACGATTCGTTCGGCGACTTCGCCTACGATTTTGCCCGCAAAACGGGTACGTCCACCCAGGACCTGAACGGCAAGCAGGTCGACAACGGCGTGTTTATCGCCTATGCTCCGCGCGTCAATCCGAAGCTTGCCGTCGCCGTCATGGTGCCGGAAGGCGGCTTCGGTTCGGAGAGCGCCGCGCCGATCGCACGCGCGATCTTCGACGCTTATGACGAGACGTACGGTCTCGACGGAAACGGACCGAAAAAAAGCGCGGACGCGGAAAACGCCGAATCGGCCGACGCCGAATAAGCCGTTTCTCGCTTCGTTTCTCGCGCCGCCATTCGGTACAGGCTGCGATTCAAAAGCCCGCTTTCTACGGAAAGCGGGCTTTTTTTGGCGTTTTTGGCTTGGATACGTGCTTGGCGCTTGCATTCTGCCTTTTTTTATCTTAAAATTTGCCCTAGGGAAACAATTTTAACGCAGAGAAATAAAGAGTCACCAAGAAAACAATTTAGCGTATGGAAAAGTTTACAGAGAACAATCGGAGAATGCGGCGTAAAGCCGATTCCAGAAGGAGGAACGGAATGCACGCAGGCAAAAAAAGAACGGGCGGTTGGGCCGCGCTTATGCCGCTGCTGCTGCTCGCGGCTTTGCTGGCCGGCTGCTCCGGCAGCGGCAGCGCGCAGGGCGTCAGCGAGGACGGCAAATTGCTCGTGACGGCGACGACGGGCATGATCGCCGACGCGGCGGCGGAAATCGGCGGCGAATTCGTCGAAGTAACGACGCTGATGGGACCGGGCGTCGATCCGCATCTATTCAAAGCTTCGCAGGGCGATATCCGCAAGCTGGACCGGGCAAAAGTCGTTTTCTACGGAGGGCTGCATCTGGAAGGCAATATGGAGCGCATTCTGGAGAAAATGGCGCTGCGCAAAACGGTCGTCGCGGTCACGGATCACATGCCGAGGGAGCGATTGATCGGAACGGAGAACAGCGAAGAGTTCGATCCGCACGTCTGGTTCGACGTCGATCTCTGGACGGCCGCGGCGGAGCATATGCGCGATACGCTGATTGCCGCGGACCCGGCGAACGAAGCCGCTTACCGCGAGCAGGGCGAGCGCTACGTCCGGGAGCTTGAGCAGCTGGACGCCTACGTGAAGCAGCGCATGCTGGAGATCCCGGAAGAAGGCCGGGTGCTGGTGACGGCGCATGACGCGTTCGGCTACTTCGGCCAGGCGTACGGCGTGGAAGTCGTCGGCCTGCAGGGTATCAGCACGGCGGCCGAATTCGGCGCACGCGACGTCAGCACGCTGCGCGACTATCTGGTCGAGCGCAATATCAAAGCGGTGTTCGTCGAATCGAGCCTGCCGGCAAGATCGATGGAAGCGATCGTCGCGGGAGCGGCGAGGCAGGGACACGAAGTCCGGATCGGCGGGGAACTGTTCTCCGACGCGATGGGCGAACCGGGAACGCCGGAAGGCACCTATATTGGCATGATCCGGCATAATGCGGACACCATCGCGGAAGCGCTGAAATAAATCGCAAGCCGTGACCGACAAAATTCCGATCCTGAAATTCCAAGAGGAGGCATGAACAGATGAACACTTCATCCCGGCAGCCGGCTTCGGCCGCGCCGCTGAACGTAACGGGCATGACCGTCGCCTACCAGAAAAAAGCGGTGGTCGAGAACGTCAGCTTCACCCTGCCCGAAGGCAAGCTGGTCGCCCTGATCGGGCCCAACGGAGCGGGCAAATCGACGCTGCTCAAAGCGATCCTAGGCCTCGTGCCTTCGATCTCCGGCACGGTCGGCATCTACGGCGACACGTACAAAAAGATGCGCAGCCGCGTCGGCTACGTGCCGCAGCGCGAGTCGGTCGACTGGGACTTCCCGACGGACGCGCTCGACGTGGTCATGATGGGCCGCTACGGCCATCTGGGCTGGATCAAACGCCCGGGACGCAAAGAGAAGGAACTGGCGATGAACACGCTCGACAAAGTCGGCATGGCCGACTTCGCGCGGCGGCAGATCAGCCAGCTGTCCGGCGGCCAGCAGCAGCGGGTGTTTCTCGCCCGGGCGCTGGCGCAGGAAGCGGATCTCTACTTCATGGACGAGCCGTTCGCCGGCGTCGATGCCGCGACAGAGAAAGCGATCATCGCGCTGCTCGGCGAATTGAGGCAGGCCGGCAAGACCGTGCTGGTCGTGCATCACGATCTGTCCACGGTCGAAGAATATTTCGACCACGTGCTGCTGCTCAACAAAAAGCTGATTGCCGAAGGCCCGGTGCAGACGACGTTTACGCCGGAGCTGCTGCACGAGACGTACGGCGGCAAGCTCGCGATCGTCAGTTCGAGCGGCCGGGAAGCGCTGGTCGGCGAATGAAGGCGGCCAGAGACATGCGCAAGGACATGCGCAAGCGGCCGCAGCCGCGGCGGACAAGGAGGACACACACATGCTGGATTGGCTGATCTCGCTCTGGAGCGATCCGAATACGCGCTGGATTCTGATGGGCTGCACGCTGCTCGGTCTGGGCAGCGGCGTTATCGGCAGCTTCACGTTTCTGCGCCGGGAGAGCCTGCTCGGCGATACGCTGGCGCATGCGGCGCTGCCGGGCGTCTGCGTCGCCTTCATGCTCAATGAAGTGAAATCGGCTTCGCTGTTTCTCGTCGGCGCCCTGATTGCGGGCATCGCCGCCGTGCTGTGCGTCAGCGCGATCTCGCGCTGGACGCGCATCAAGTCCGACGCCGCGATGGGCATCGTGCTGACGTTCTTCTTCGGCGTCGGCACCGTCATGCTGACGCATATCCAGCATAGCGGCAGCGGCAGCCAGAGCGGCCTGGACAAATATTTGTTCGGCCAGGCGGCCGCGATGGTCACGGGCGACGTCTACATCCTGATGGGCGTCTCCGTGCTGCTGATCGTCGCGGCGATGCTGCTGTTCAAGGAATTCAAGCTCATCAGCTTCGATCCGGGCTTCGCCCGCGGCATCGGCCTGCCGGTCGGGCTGCTGGAGCACGGCCTGCTCATTCTGACGACGGTCGCGGTCGCGGCCGGCATTCAGGCGGTCGGCGTCGTGCTCGTCGCCGCCCTGCTGATCACGCCGGCGGCCGCGGCCCGCTACTGGACCGACCGCCTGCCGGTCATGCTCATGTACGCCGGCTTGTTCGGCGCCCTGAGCGGCGCTTCCGGCGCGGCGATCAGCACGCTCGGCGAAGGCATCCCGACCGGACCGGTCACGGTGCTCGCGGCCACGCTGCTGTTCGCCCTGTCGCTGCTGCTGGCCCCGGGCCGCGGCCTGCTGTCCCGGTCGCTGCGCCATCGCAGCCTCAAAGCCGATTACGCCCGTTCGGCGGATCAGGGCGCGCTTAACGCCGCCGAAAGCCTGAACGCCGCAGAAGGAGGAACACGCAAATGATGGACTTTTGGATTATTCTGACCGCCGTTCTGGTCGCGAGCGCCTGCTCCATTCTGGGATGCTTCCTGATCCTGCGGCGGATGGCGCTGGTCGGCGACGCGATCAGCCACGCCGTGCTGCCAGGCATCGCGATCGCGTTTCTCATGAGCGGCACCCGCGATTCGATGTGGATGCTGCTCGGCGCGACCGCGTTCGGCCTGCTGACGGTATTCCTGATCCAGTCGCTCCAGACGTCCGGCCTGCAGTCGGACGCTTCGATCGGCATCGTGTTCACCGCGCTGTTCGCGGTCGGCGTGCTGCTGATCAGCCTGAACGCCCAGCATATCGACCTTGATCTGGACTGCGTGCTGTTCGGCGAGATCGCCTACGTGCCGTGGGATACGTGGACGTTCGGAGGCGCCGACATGGGGCCGAGGGCGGTCTGGATGCTGGGGATTACGCTGACGGTCATCCTGCTGCTGCTCGGACTCTTTTACAAACAGTTCAAGATCTGCGCATTCGACCCGGCGATGGCTGCGGCCTGCGGCATTCCGGTGCTGCTGTTCCACTACCTGCTCATGGGCATGGTGTCGATGACGGCGGTGTCTTCGTTCGAAAGCGTCGGCGCGATTCTCGTCGTCGGCATGCTGATCATCCCGGCGGCGACCGCTTACCTGCTGACGAACCGTCTGGGCGTCATGATCGGTCTCAGCGTGGCGGTCGGTATCGTCTCGGCGGTCGGCGGCTACCTCGTCTCGTATCTGCTGGACGCTTCGATCGCGGGCTGCATCGTCTCGATCGCCGGCATCCTGTTCATCCTGACGCTGATCTTCTCGCCTTCGCACGGCATGATCGCGAAGTTCGCGCGCGGACGCAGAGCGGTTCAAGCACTGTAAGCGATACGCCAGGCATCCTCCCTACCGGGGAGGATGCCTTTCTTTTTTGGCAGGAAGAACAGGAAGCGGGGAGAGTGGATTTTTACGGAAAAATCATGGTAACCTAGAAAGAAGAAAAGCCGGATCGGCCGGCGGACAAAAAAGGGGCTGGAGCGCATGACGCTAAAGATCGGAATCGTGGGTACGGGGTGGTTTGCGGGCAAGCACGCGGATATTCTCGCGGCGGCGGAAGGCGTGGAGATCGCGGGCATCGTCGGCAGCAGCAAAAACAAGGGAGACGTGTTCGGCATCCGGTACGACGCGCCCGGTTATGAAAGCGTATCCGAGCTGGCGGACCATCAGGCGCTCGATGCCGTCTACATCTGCGTGCCGCCGATGGCGCACGGCGAGATCGAACGCGAGCTGATCGAGCGCGGCATTCCGTTTCTCGTCGAGAAGCCGCTCGGCACCGACGCCGAAGTACCGCAGGACATTCTCGGATTCATGCGCCTCAAGTCGCCGGAGCTGATCACGTCCGTCGGTTACCATTTCCGCTATCAGGATAACGTGGACCGGCTGCGCGAAGCGCTGCATCCCGGCCGGATCGGCATCGCGACGGGCATGTGGATGGGCGATATGCCGCAGGCCGAATGGTGGCGCAGACAGGAGAAGTCCGGTGGGCAGTTTATCGAGCAGACGACGCATATCGTCGATCTGCTGCGTTACTGCGCCGGCGAGGTGGACGAAGTGCGGGCGGTATACGCCAGCCGGTTCCCGGAAGAAGAGTGGGAGCGGACGAATGTACACGATATCGGCACGGTCACGCTCAAGATGAAATCCGGCGCCGTCGCGAACATTTCCAACACATGCGTGCTGCCTGCGGGAGTCGGCCGGGCCGGGTTGTCTTTTTACGCGCGGGAAGGGCTGTGGGAGTGGTCCCCGGGCGAGCTGAAGGAGACGCGGGCCGACGGGGAGAAGCGCCATGCCGAAGAGAGCGATCCGTACGTGCGGCAGACGGAAGCGTTCCTGCATGCGCTGCGTACCGGCGATTCGTCGCGGATCCGGTCCGACTATGCGGACGCGTGCAAAACGCAGGAAGTGACGTTCGCCGCGCTGCAATCCGCCCTGTCCGGGCGCAGCATGAAGCTGTAGCTCCAGGGGGAGAGACGCAAGGCCCGTTTCCGGTTCTGCCGGCGGACGGGCTTTTCGGCGTTTTCGGGTCGGCGGAACGTCTTTGGAGCATGGATGGAATTGTGATAGAATGGCGAGAGCGAACACGTTTTGAAAGGGGCAAAAAGAATGACGAGCTACGATTACAAGCTGCTTGCGCTCGATATGGACGGCACGCTGCTGAACGACGACCATCAAGTGTCGGAAGAGACGGCCAAATGGATCCGCCGCGCGATCAAGGAAGGGTTCCATGTCTGCCTGTCCACGGGACGCGCGGCGATGCACGCCCTGCCGTACGCGGTAGAGCTGGGCCTGGAGACGCCGATGGTGACGGTCAACGGAAGCGAAGTGTGGAAAGCGCCGCACCAGCTGCATTACCGGGCGCTGATGGACGTGGAATCGGTCCGCGGCATGCACGCGCTGGCGGAAGAATACGGCGTCTGGTTCTGGGCGTACACGACGGAACGTCTGTACAACCGCGATCAATGGACGGACACGCTGGAAGACAAGGAATGGCTGAAGTTCGGCTACAATACGCCGGACCGCGAAGTGCTGCACCAGATCCTCATGCGGCTTCAGGACATGGGCGGCCTGCAAATTACGAACTCGTCGATGGAAAATCTGGAGATCAACCCGGAAGGCATCTCCAAAGCGAGCGGGATCGCGCAGGTATGCGAGCTGCTGGACATTACGATGGAGCAGGTCATCGCCGTCGGCGACAGCCTGAACGATATCGCGGTGATCGAAGCGGCGGGACTCGGCGTCGCGATGGGCAACGCCCAGGACGCCGTCAAGGAGACAGCCGACGTGGTCGTGGCGGGCAACAACGAAGACGGCATCGTGCAGGTCATTCGCGAATACATGCTCGGCGGCAAGGCATTCGACGATGCCGAGCCGGCGGCCGCGGCGTCGCAGACGCCCGCATCCAAAATCCGGCGCGAAGACGACCCGTCCGCTTGAGGACAGGCGACACTAACCGAAAAGCATAGGAGGACCTGGCATGGTCGCATTGGATATACTGGGTTGGGTACTTGTGGTCGCGCTGTTTATCGTCGGCATGGCGAGCTTGATTTTCCCGATTTTGCCGGGAGCGGTCGCGATTTATTTCGCCTTTTTCGTCTACGGCTGGTTTTTCTCGTTCAACGAGCTGACGGTCTGGTTCTGGATTATCCAGACGGTGATCTTCGTGGCGCTGATCGTGGCCGATTACGTCGTCGGCGCCTGGGGGACCAAGAAGTTCGGCGGTTCCAAGCTGTCGATCCAGCTCAGCACGGTCGGCTTGATTCTCGGCCCGTTCGTCATTCCGGCGTTCGGCCTTATCCTCGGCCCGTTTATCGGGGCGGTGATCGGCGAGCTGATTCACGGATCGAACTTCAAGCAGGCGCTGCGCGCAGGTTGGGGCGCCCTCGTCGGGCTGCTCAGCAGCACGCTCGTCAAAGGCATTTTGCAGGTCGTCATGATTGTCGTTTTCATTATATGGATCATATGGATCGTGTAAGGAAGCCGCTTGCGGCTTTTTTTGCGGGAGAAAGAAGGGAATAGGTTTTGTCGAAAAAGGAATCGTTTATCAGAGGGACGCTCATTCTGGCGGCGGCCGCGCTCGTCGCCCGGGTGCTGGGTCTCGTGCAGCGGATTCCGCTGGAACATATGCTCGGACCCGTCGGCAACGCTTCGTTCAGCGCCGCCAACAACGTGTATCTCATGCTGCTGACTGTCGCGACGGCGGGCATCCCGAGCACGCTGAGCAAGATGATCTCGGAGCGCTACGCGCTCGACCGGCCGCAGGAAGCGGGACGCATCTATTACGCGGCGCTGCTGTTCTCCGGCATGATGGGCGTCGTGATCACGCTGCTGCTGTATATCTTCGCGCCGTGGTACACGGCGCTGATCAAGCTGCCGGAAGCGACCCCGGCTATCCGGGCGCTTGCGCCGGCGCTGATCCTGTTCCCGACGATCGCCATGATGCGCGGCTATTTCCAGGGCCGCAACATGATGGCGGTCGGCGGCGTCTCGCAGATCATCGAGCAGGTCGCCCGCGTCTTCACCGCGATTTTGCTGGCCTACATTTTGCTGCAGATGGGCAAGAACGGCGAGACGATCGCGGCCGGCGCCACATTCGGCGGCGTACTGGGCAGTCTGGGCGCGTTCGCGATCATGCTGTTCGCTTCGCTGAAGCTGTCGAAGAAAGAACGCAAAAAAGGACGGACGCTGATCAATCGTCACGATCAAACTATTCCGCTTGGCCGCATTTACGGCGACATTTTCAAACTGTCGATTCCGATCGTGCTGACGGCGCTCGCCGTTCCGGCGATCAACTTCATCGACACGACGATCGTCAAGCCGCTGCTCATCGGACAGATCGGCGACGCGATGGCGACGATGCAGCTCGGCATCCTCGGCAGCCGCGCCCAGAGCGTCGCCGGTATCCCGCCGATTCTCGCGATCGCGCTCAGCACGTCGCTGATTCCGATCATCTCGGCCGCTTTCGCCCGCAAAGACACGCAGCATCTGCAGCAGCAGGTGACGCTTGCGATGCGCATCGCCACGCTGACGGGCATGCCGCTCGTGCTGGCGCTCGGCTGCGCCGCCTATTCGGTCAACGGCCTGCTGTTCAGTACGCTGGACGGCGCCGGCATTATCGCCATCCTGACGCTCGGCACCATTTTCCAGATCACGATGATGGTCAGCAACTCGATGCTGCTCGGGATAAACCTGGCCCGCCGCTCGATGGTGCACGTCGCGATCGGCCTCGTCGTCAAAATCGCCGGCAGCGTGGCGCTTGCGCCGCTGCTCGGCAGCTACGGCATCTATGGCATCATCGGCATGACCGGCGTCTGCTTCCTCGTGATCACGCTGCTCAACCTGCACACGCTGCGCGGCATCGTGTCGTTCTCGGTGCTGGGCAGCCGCTGGCCGGCATTCATCGCGACCTGCATGGTCGTCGCCGCGGCAAGCTTCGGGCTCAGCGAGCTGGGCAGCTGGATGAGCGCGTTCATGCACGCCCGCCTGGCGTTCTTCATCGCCTGCTGCGCGGTCGGCTTGATCGTGCCGTCGATCTACCTGGTGCTGCTCGTCGTGCTGCGGGTCATCCGCCGCGACGAACTGGGCTCGTACCCGCGTCCGCTGCAAAAAGCGCTGCGTCCGCTGATGCGCCTTCAGCGCGGATGATTCCCGGGCAAAATTGAGGTAAAATAAACAGACCGGCATTGATGCCCGAATAACGAAAGATCAAAGGAGAGATTTCGCATGGAACAAATTCGTACCCAAGCCGATTTCGATCGGCAGATCGCAAGTCCGGGACTGACCGTAGCCGTATTCCGCGCCGATTGGTGCGGAGACTGCCACTTTATCGATCCGTTCATGCCCGAAGTCGAAGAGCAGCGCAAAGACCGGCTCAAGCTGATCCAGGTCGACGTCGAAGAAGTCGAGGCGGTCAGCCGCGAGCTGAACATTCTCGGCATTCCGAGCTTCGTCGCTTTTTCGAACGGCAAGGAATTGATTCGTTTCGTGAACAAAGCCCGCAAATCGCGCGCCGAGATCGAGAGTTTCCTCGATCGCGCCGCCGCCGTGCACGGCCAACTGGCCGGCCGGAACTGATCCCGCAAACGCCCGCTTCGGCCTGCTGCCCTGGCGGGCGTTTTGCTGCGTGCGGGCTTCGATCCCGGCATCAATGATAAACGTCATACGGAATCCGGCAATAAGCCGGAAACTTGCCGTCCATTTGAACATTTTTTGTCACAAAGACAATTCTTAACCCGGATACATTTCCGGTATAATAAAAGGAAAAGGCATTTCGGCGGCTGCGGGGTTCGCGGCGCGGGAATGCCCTCCACTACTTTTCGAATCGGCGGTGAGACTTTTGCAATATAAAGTGTTGAAATGGCTGAGCTACGCATCGTGCATGATCATGCTGCTCGTCTCGTTCAACGGCGTGGTCGTGACGAGAACGGGGTCCGGCCTGGAATGCGGACGCCAATTCCCGCTCTGCCACGGCAAGTTCGTGCCGGGCACCACGATCGGTTCGCTGATCGAGTACACGCACCGGTTGACGGCCGGTATCGCGGGTCTGCTGGCGCTGGCCACGCTTGTGGCGTTTCTGATCTGGGCGCGCAAACGGCGCGATTTTCAAATCTATGCCGCGATCATGGCGTTTTTCGTCATCGTGCAGGCCGTCATGGGCGCGCTGGCCGTCGTCTTCTCGCAGTCGCCGCCGATCATGGCGCTGCATTTCGGATTCGCGCTGATCGCGTTCGCGAGCGCGCTCGTGCTTGCGCTGTCGGTGCGCCGGGCAGGCAGCCTTGAGCGCTACCAGGAGCCGCCCGCCGCGCAGCGGGTCAGCAAGCGCACTCGCAATTTGACCGTGTTCTCGGCAGCGTTCACGTATGCGGTCGTCTATACGGGTGCGCTCGTCAGCCATACCCAACTGGCGAAAATGTCGATCGTGCTGCATATCGCGTCCGCGCTGCTGCTCATTTTCGTACTGATCGTCGGGCATATGGCGGTTCGCAATTACTCGCATATTCCGGACATCCGCAAGCTCGGCGTCATCGTCATCGTGCTGATGATCGCGCTGCCGCTCAGCGGCATTCTCAACCTCGTTGCCCTCGGCAGCGAATATTACATGTTCGCTCCGATGCTGCATACGCTTATTACGGACTTCCTGTTCGCGTTCCTGTGCTTCATGAGCATCCGGACCTGGGAATTGAGCCGGATTCCGGCCGGCGAAGAAGCGTCGGTGCGCGTCAAGAAAACGGCGCAAGCCTGAGTGCCCGGCAGTCCCCGCGCAGCGGATGAACCGCCCGGCGGGGCAGCCGGCGCAAGATGCATGCTAATTTGCGCGAAGGCGCGAACGGCCAAGAAGTCTCCGCGGAGGCTTCTTTTTTGTATGCCGGATCTGTCCGCGGCGGCAAGACAAACCGGCGGACCGAAAGCGATGAAAATTTTCATGCGAGACCTTTACAAAACGTGCCAAACTGAATATACTGAGTGAAGGATTTCGGTTCGGTTCTTTTGAACTTCCGTAATCCCCAGCTTTCCAATTAGATATCTCAGATTTTTCTTATCGAGAGAGGCGGAGGGACAGGCCCGATGAAGCCCGGCAACCGATCCTGCAGGCGAACGTCCGAACGAGACGCGCGGCGCAGGGTGTCATGGTGCTAATTCCTACAGAACGCAAGCCACGGTTCTGGGAGATGAGAAGGTGACTTTCCGCATACGATGCGAGCCCTTTTTGTCTATCAAAAAGGGCTTTTTGATTTATCGAGCCGGGGTATACACGGGTTAGATCCGCAAGCGCGGCCGGCGTAGAGAACGGGTATCCGACGCGAATACCCGCCGGCTTTAAGGCGACAGCGCGTAACCTAAAGTGGGCAAATCGACAGACAAGCGATTTTAGACAGCTAGGAGGACCAGCCGAGTGATCACCATCAAAAATTTGGTTAAGACCTACACCACGAGAGGCAAGACGATGACGGCATTGAACGGCATCAATCTGGAGATCGCCCAGGGCGAAATCTTCGGCATCATCGGCCATTCCGGAGCCGGCAAGAGCACGCTGATCCGATGTATCAACCGTCTGGAGCAGCCGACGAGCGGTTCGGTCTGGATCGGCGACACGGACATTACCCGGCTTGGCAAGAGGCAGCTCCAGCGCGAACGCCGCAAGCTCGGCATGATTTTCCAGCATTTCAACCTGCTGTCTTCGGCGACCGTCTACGAGAACGTCGCTTTTCCGCTCAAGCTTGAAGGCAAATCGCGTACGGAGATCAACCGCCGGGTGAACGAGATGCTCGAACTGGTCGGGCTGACCGAACACGCGAGCAAATATCCGGCGCAGCTGTCCGGCGGACAGAAGCAGCGGGTCGGCATCGCCCGGGCGCTGGCGCCCAACCCGCGGGTGCTGCTGTGCGACGAAGCGACGTCGGCGCTCGATCCCCAGACGACGGATTCCATCCTGCGTCTGCTGCTCGACATCAACCGCAAGCTGGGCTTGACCATCGTGCTCATCACGCACGAAATGCACGTCATCCAGAGCATCTGCGACAAGGTCGCCGTCATCAACGGCGGCATCATCGTGGAGCAGGGGCCGGTCATCGACGTGTTCCTCAAGCCGAGAGAGACGATCACGCAGGAGTTCATCAAGCGCGAATCCGAAGGCGGAGAGATGTTCGAAGAAGCGATTCGGGCCGTGCACGTGCCGTCTTCGCGGACGGTCAAAGTGACGTTTATCGGCGAGTTGACGTATCAATCGACGCTGTCGCAGACGGTGAAGGAGACGGGCGTCGACTTCGCGATCCTGCAGGGCACGATTTCGCGGATCAAGGAAACGCCGTACGGGCAGCTGGTCGTCCGTTTCGAAGGCGACGCCGCGTCGATCGACAACACGCTGCGGCGCCTGACCGAACAAAGGCTTGAAGTGGAGGAACTGCAATGAACGGCAAACTCGATTTTTCGCAAGTCAACTGGGAAGAGTTCGGCAAAGCCACAGTCGAAACGCTCCAGATGCTCGGCTACTCCAGCCTGTTCACGCTGCTTCTCGGCCTTCCGCTCGGCATCGTGCTGTTCCTGTGGGCGCGGTCGTCGTCGTACGTGCTGCGGGTGCTGTACAGCATCCTGTCGGTAATCGTCAACATCCTGCGCTCGGTTCCGTTCATCATCTTGATCATCGCGTTGATTCCGATCACGAAGGAAATCGTCAACACTTCGATCGGCGTGCGGGGCATGATTCCGCCGCTCGTCATCGGAGCCGCTCCGTTCTTCGCGCGGCTCGTCGAGACCGCGCTGCGCGAAGTGGACCGCGGCGTAATCGAAGCGGCCCAGTCGATGGGCGCTTCCACGTGGCAGGTCGTGTACAAAGTCATCTTGCGCGAATCGCTGCCGGGCCTGATCGCGGGCTTCACCGTCACGGTTATCGCCCTGATCTCGTACACCGCCATGTCGGGCCTGGTCGGAGGCGGCGGCCTCGGCACGCTTGCGGTCAACTACGGCTATTACCGCTACGAGACGGCCGTCATGCTCGTATCGCTCGTGCTCATCGTGCTGATGGTGCAGATCATTCAGATGATCGGCGATCGTCTGGTCCTTCATTTTACCCGGAAATAAAACATAAAAAAGCGAACAAAAGGGGAGAAACACAATGAAAAAATGGATTCTCGCAGTACTCACGCTTGCGCTCGTCGCTCTGCTGGCCGCATGCGGCAACAGCAACAGCGGTACCACGGCTTCGACAGGCAATGACGCTGCCGGTTCCGGCGACGCGGCTTCGACCGAAGCGGTCACGCTCAAAGTCGGCGCTTCTCCGGTCCCTCACGCCGTCATTCTGGAACACATCAAGCCCGCGCTGGAAAAAGAAGGCGTGAACCTGGAAATCGTTCAATTCTCGGATTACATCCTGCCGAACACGCAGCTGGCCGAAAAATCGCTCGACGCGAACTTCTTCCAGACGCAATCTTACCTCGA
This sequence comes from Saccharibacillus sp. WB 17, assembly GCF_008634075.2. NCBI lineage: Bacteria > Bacillati > Bacillota > Bacilli > Caryophanales > Paenibacillaceae > Saccharibacillus > Saccharibacillus sp. WB 17. The sequence goes on from NZ_VPFK02000027.1 coordinate 67,829, forward strand.
CGTGCAGAACGAGAAAAACGGCACGGACCTGGTCAGCGTCGCTTCCGTACACATCGAACCGTTCGCCGGCTATTCCAAAAAGATCAAATCGATCGACGAGTTGGCCGACGGCGCGACCGTAGCCATCCCGAACGATCCGACCAATACGGCACGCGCGCTGCTGCTGCTGCAAAAACAAGGATTGATCAAGCTCAAAGACGGCGCGGACATCACGGCGACCGAGCGCGACGTGACAGAGAACACCAAGAACCTGAAGTTCCTGCCGATCGAAGCCGCGGCGATTCCGCGTCAGCTCGACGAAGTCGACCTGGGCATGATCAACGCCAACTACGCGCTTGAAGCCGACCTGTCCCCGGGCGAAGACGCCCTGTTCAAAGAAGACAGCGACGTGCCTTACGCGAACCTGCTCGTTACCCGTCAAGACAACAAAGATTCCGACGCTATCAAGAAATTGATTGCGGCTCTGAACTCGGAAGATACCAAAGCGTTCATTCAAGAAGAATACAAAGGCGAGATCATTCCCGCTTTCTAAGCGCGAACATCCGAACCGCCGATCCCGATCTGCCGATTCACGCCAAAAGTCCCGGACTCCTGATGGAGAACGGGACTTTTTTTGGTGAGATTCGGCATTTTCTTCAACAGGGCAAACCCGTCAAAAAGGCAAACAAAAAGCGCCGAATCCGAAGATTCGACGCTCTCGTTCCATGTTCGCCTGAGCGAAATCCTGGATACGAACCGGGGTCCGTCTTAGAAGACCTGGATAACTTCGTTTACGCCTTCGACTTCTTCGAACAGGGCGCGTTCGATACCGGCTTTCAGCGTAATCGTGGAACTTGGGCAGCTGCCGCAAGCGCCGACGAGCTTCAGCTTCACGATGCCGTCTTCAACGTCAACCAATTCAACGTCTCCGCCATCGCGCTGCAGGAAAGGACGCAGTTTGTCCAGCACGTCCAGAACTTCATCATACATGTCGAGTTGTGTACTTTCACTCATTATGGTCAGCTCCTCTCAAATGTTTGAAGCGTACAGTTGTAACCGCGTAGTCACTTCGGAGAATCATTTTGCAAAAGAATGAAACAATAAATCAAACTTTGCAAAAGTCTCTCTTGTATTATAATATAAATGGATCGAAAATTAAAGAAGCATTCCAAGTTTGCCGTCATGCGGCTGAGAATAAATGAGAATAGGTGAGAAAATGATGATCAGACCGATTATCGAGTTCTGTGCCAGCAATATGCACCACGGCACGCAGGAGCTGTTCGACAAGCTTGAAGCCAATCCCGAATACGATGTGATCGAATACGGCTGTCTCGGCAACTGCGGGCAATGCGATTTCGGCCCGTATGCGATGGTGAACAGCGATGTCGTCGAAGCGGAGAACGTGGAGGCGCTGGAGAAAGCGATCGAAGCGAAGATGAACGAAGAAGATCCTTGGGCGGCTCTGGATCTGGACTAGGACTAGGGTTCAACGGGAGAGATAGGGGTCGAATTCCGCTTGAATTCGAACATTCGAAATTTTTCGACAAAAAACCGTCCGTGATGTTGACGCTTTCACCGATATGCGATACACTGACAGCAATTCAATAAACCATTAGGCATGTGACTGGTTATGCAGGCAGGACCTAAAACGAATGAATCTCCGGATTCGTGCGTTTTAGGTCCTTTTTTAGTTGAAAAATGGCTGAAACCTTTCATACCGCCTGAAAAAGGAGCATAGATATGGACTACAAACGCACCGCCGCCGACGTGCTGAAGCATGTGGGCGGCAAAGAAAACGTGTCTCATTTCGAGCACTGCTCGACGCGCCTGCGCTTTACGCTGATCGACGACAACAAAGCCGATGTCCCGCAGCTCGAAAGCGTCGCAGGCGTGATCGCGGTCAAAATGGCGAGCCAATGCCAGGTCGTCATCGGCAACGAAGTGCTGGAAGTGTACGAAAAAGTCGTGGACCTGCTCGGTCCGGGCCATGCCGGTGCTTCGTCCGAAGACGGCGGTTCCGCGGCAGGCGGCGGCGACAAGCCGGCGGAGAAAAGAAAATGGGGCGCCGTATTTCTCGATTTCCTGACCGGCGTGTTCGGCCCGCTCGTGCCGGCGATTGCCGGCGGCGGCGTGCTCAAGTCGCTGCTGCTGCTGCTGAGCGTCGCGGGCTGGATCGATTCGGACGGGCAGACGTACAAAATCCTGTTCCAGATCGGCGATGCGCCGCTGTACTTCCTGCCGCTGCTCGTCGCGGTGACGACGGCGAACAAGCTGAAGGTCAGTCCGCTTGTCGCGCTGTCCGCGGTCGGCGCGCTGCTGCTGCCGAGTATGGGCGCGATGCTGGCGGAAGGCTCGCAGCTGTTCGGCCTGACGGTGCGCAATATCGCGTACCCGTACCAGGTGTTCCCGGCCATTCTGACCGTGCTGCTGTACGCGCAGATGGAGAAGCTGTTTACCCGCATCTCGCCGAAGGTCATCCGCGTCTTCTTCGTTCCGATGATGGCGCTCGTCATTACCGTGCCGATCTCGCTTCTGCTGCTCGGGCCGCTCGGCTATACGCTGGGCGAAGGCTTCACTTCGATCATCCTGACGCTGTTCGATACGGTAGGCTGGGTCGCCGTCGCGCTGCTGGCCGCCGTGCTGCCGTTCGTCGTCTCGGTCGGCATGCACAAAGCACTGCTGCCGTACGCGATTGCCACGATGGGATCGGCCGGCAAGGAACTCCTGTATCTGCCGGCTTCGCTGGCGCATAACTCGGCGGAGAGCGGCGCCTGCTTCGCGGTCGCGATCCGCACCAAAGACAGACGCCTGCGCGCAACGGCGATCTCGGCCGGCGTCTCCGCACTGTTCGGCATTACGGAACCGGCGCTGTACGGCGTCACCCTGCAGCACAAAAAAGTGCTGTGGAGCGTCATGGCCGGCTCGCTCGTGGGCGGCGCTTACGTCGGCATCGTCGCGCTGCAGGCGCTGGTGCTCGTCGGACCGGGACTCGCCAGCTTGTCGATGTTTATCGTCGAAGACCTGCCGGGCAATATCGTGAACGCCATTATCGGTCTGCTGATCGCGCTCGCCGCGTCGTTCGCCGCCGCGCTGCTGCTGTTCAAGGACAGCCCGGCCGAAGCCGCCGAAGCCGCCGAAGCCGCCGAAGCCGTACCGGCCGAACCGGCTCCAAGCCGCGCGGCCGAGGAGCAGCGTCAATTCGCGGGCAGCCTGCAGGCCGCCGAGAGGTTCAAAAGTCCGGCGATCGGCGAGCAAATTCCGCTGTCCGACGTGAACGACGAAGTCTTTTCGACCAAAGCGATGGGGGAAGGTCTGGCGATCGTTCCTTCCGTCGGGGAATTGTACGCCCCGGTCGACGGCAGAATCGAAATGGTGTTCGGCAAAAAGCACGCTATTGCCATGAGCACCAATAACGGCGCGGAGCTGCTGTTCCATGTCGGCATCGATACGGTCCGGCTCAAAGGCAAACATTTCGATCCGCAGGTGCAGGCCGGAGATACGGTCAAAGCCGGCGACCTGCTCATGAAATTCGATTACGCACAAATTGCGGCGGAAGGCTACGACCCGGTCGTACTCGCCATCGTCACAAGCAAAGACCGTTACCGGGTCGACGTGGCCAACTTGAAAAAAGTCGGTCGTCACGATACGCTGATGACCGTGACCGCGTTGACCGACTAAACTTACTTTTGGGAGGCAACCAATCATGACAACGCACAAAGGATTTCCGAAAAACTTTATGTGGGGCGGCGCTATCGCCGCCAATCAGGCGGAAGGCGCATGGAACGTGGACGGCAAAGGACCTTCGGTCGCCGACGTGGCCAGCTACAAGCCGCATTTGAGCGTGGAAGACTATGCCGGACACGTCGGCATCTCCACGAAGATGATCGAAGAAGCGATGGCCGATCCAAGCGACCGGGATTACCCGAAACGCCGCGGCATCGATTTTTATCACCGGTACAAGGAAGATCTGGCGTTGTTCGCCGAAATGGGCTTTAAAACGCTGCGCGTCTCGATTGCGTGGAGCCGCATTTTCCCGACCGGCGAAGAAAGCGCACCGAACGAAAAAGGGCTGCAATTTTACGAGAATCTGTTTACCGAAATGAAGCGTCTGCATATCGAACCGATCGTGACTTTGTCCCATTACGAAATGCCGCTTGCGCTCAGCCTCAAATATAACGGTTGGTACGAACGCAAAGTCGTCGACTATTTCGTGGAATTCAGCCGGGTCTGCTTCACGCGGTACAAAAACCTCGTCAAATATTGGCTCACCTTCAACGAAGTGGACAGTATCAACCGCCATCCGTTCACGACGGCGGGCATTATCCCCGACCGCTGCCCGGAAGGGCAGGAAGACCAGGTCGTGTATCAGGCGCTGCACCATCAGCTCGTTGCTTCGGCAATGGTGACCAAAGACTGCCACGAGATCATTCCCGGCAGCCTGATGGGCTGTATGCTGACCAAGCTGACAACGTATCCGAACACATGCAACCCGAACGACGTGGAGATCACGCTTCAGCGCAACCTGAACAATTATTTCTATTCCGACGTGCAGGTGTTCGGCGAATATCCGATTCTGACCGAGCGCATTCTGGCAAGCAAAGGCGTGCACATCCGGATGGAACCGGGCGACCGCGAAGTGCTCAAAGCGCATACCGTCGACTTCGTGTCGTTCAGCTATTACATGTCGCTGACCGAATCGGCGGAAGCCGGCAAGGAACGCACAGCGGGCAATACGATCATGGGCGTCAAAAATCCGTATCTGCCGTCGACCGACTGGGGCTGGCAGATCGATCCGGTCGGTCTGAAAATCTCGCTGATCGAACTGTACGACCGCTACAAAAAGCCGCTGATCATCGTGGAAAACGGTATGGGCGCGGTCGACGAAGTGGCGGAAGACGGTTCGATCCACGACGAGTACCGTATCCAGTATTTCCGCGACCATTTCCGGCAGATGAAAGAAGCGGTGGAAGCCGGCGTCGACCTGTTCGGCTATACGAGCTGGGCGCCGATCGACCTGATCAGCGCTTCCACGTCGCAGATGTCCAAGCGCTACGGCTTCATCTACGTCGATCAGGACGATCTCGGCAACGGCACGCTTGCGCGCAGCCGCAAAGACTCGTTCCACTGGTACAAAAAAGTGATCGAGACCAACGGGGAAGAACTGTAACTGCAGCCGGTCGGCTGCTCCGGTCTTTCCGGCAGGAAGGGGACCCAGATGAGATGATCAAAATCAAAAAAGTGCTGAACTCCAGCGTCGTGCTCGTCGAAGACGATCAAGGCAAAGAATATATCGTTTTCGGCAAAGGCATCGGCTACGGGCAAAAAACGGGCAGTCTAATCGACGAGAACCAGGTCGACCAGACGTTCGTTCCGGTCGAAGACGTCAAAGTCAAAGAATATCTCGGCATGCTGGACGCGATCGAACCCGTCTACGTCGAATTGACGCGGGAGATTATGGCCTATGCCGAACGCAAGCTGCAGACGAAGCTGAATCCCGGCACGTATTTTATGCTGATGGACCATTTGAGCTTCGCCGTCGAACGGTACAAGAAGGACATCAACCTGACGAACAAAGTGTTTTGGGAGATCAAAAATTACTACCCGGAAGAGTTCGAGATCGGCCTGTTCGCGCTGCATCTCATGAACGAACGGCTGGAGCTTGAACTGCCCAAAGAAGAAGCCGCGAATATCGCGTTCCACCTCATCAATGCGCAGGGCGGCAAGTCCGAGTCAAAAGACGGGATGAAATACGCCAAGCTGATCGGCAGCATCGTCAATCTCGTCCGGTATTCGCTGCATATCGATCTGGATACGGAAAATATCCATTACACGCGGTTCATTACGCACGTGAAATTTTTCGTCGAACGCTTCTATTCGGACCGGATGCTGCAAGCCAAAGACGATCTGCTGTTCGAGCAGATCGCCACGCTCTACCCGCAGGCGATGGACGGGGCGTTCAAGATCAAAGCCTACGTGGAGCAGGTACACGGAAAAGTCATTACGAACGACGAACTGACCTATCTGGCGGTGCATATCCATCGCCTGATGTCGTACAACGAGCTGGAGTAGCCGCCGGAAAAAAGTGCGGTTCGTGCAGGGCGGGGCCGGCTCTCAAACGGATCGGAAGCGGAGAATTTTAACGGATCAAGGCGGCACTTGGCGTCCGATTTGCGGGATTTCGTTTCGCCTTTGTATAAGCCCAAGGCTGTTAGCCGGGCAACAAAAAAGAAGCCGTACTCGGTTATCGAGTACGGCTTTTTTGGGCTGGGGAAGTTGTTTTGAGGTTGGGAAAGGATGCTTGGCGCAGGGGAACTTCATGTAGAAACCAAGTGTTCGCCTTTGCTGTCGGGAAATCTCCATTATAAAACCCAATCCAATTTCCTGACAGCAACGAGCGATCGGAATGAAGGTTCCCCGGAGCCTTATGGGCCGGGCGGCGCGAATTGGGTTTCCCGCGTCCGCATAGGACGTTCCGCGCGAACTGAATCTTCCCGTCGGCTCCCCAAAGCCGGATCTTCTACCCCAGATTATGCTTCGACATCCACAGGACGCCGCTCTTGAGCATGCGCGGTACGCGGCCGGTAATCGACGTATCGCCGATCACGTTCAGGCCGAAGCCGGCTTTCTGGCCGAGGGAACCGAGCATGCCTTTGAGCTTCATCGGCTTGAGCTTCGGCTTCTCGTTTTTCCAGAAGGCGAGCAGCACATGGGCGATCTGCTCGCCCTGCGCTTCGGCCGCCTGGGCGCTCGGAGCGAACTCCAGGCTGGCGCAGTCGCCGCAGACGAACACTTCCGGGTACGTCTCGATCTGCGAATATTCGTTGATCACGACGCGGCCCGAACGGTCTTTGGTGACGTTCATGTTCTGCACGACGTCGACCGGCTGGATGCCGGCCGTCCAGACGACGGCATCGGTGTGCATCAGTTCGTCGCCGTTGTAGAGCGCGTCCTGCTCCACGCGGCTGATCGAGACTTTGTGGCACACTTCGACGTCGTGTTTCTTGAACCAGTCCTGCACGTAGCGCGAGATGCGCGGCTGATACGACGAGAGCAGGCGCTCGCCGCGGTCGAGCAGCGTGATCCGCAGATCGTGCCGGCTCTCGCGCAGTTCGGCCGCCAGTTCGATGCCGCTGAGGCCGCCGCCGACGATATGCACGTGGGCGGAAGGCTTCAGGCTGCTGAGCTTGTCGTTCGTGCGGCGCGAAGCGTGCAGCGACTGGATGCTGTACGTGAATTCGTCCGCGCCAGGGACGCCGTGGTAATTGTCGGTGCAGCCGAGCGCGACGACCAGCTGGTCGTAAGGAACCGGCTCGTCGTTTTGCAGCAGCACTTTTTTATTTTCCAGATCGATCTGCTCCACCGTACCGAAATGCTTCGTGATCCGGGGATGGTTCGGGAACGCGATCCGCAGCTTGTGGTCGGACACGGTTCCCGCCGCCAGCGCGTAATATTCCGTTTTGAGTCCCATAAAAGGAAGCCGATCGATCAGCGTCACGTTCACGTCCGAAGGAAGATTTTCCGAAAGGGTATCGAGAATGGTCAGGCCGCCGTAGCCCCCGCCGAGAATAACGAGATTTTTCATATCAGATCTCCTTAGTGTGTGGATTGGTCGAGCTGCCGGCGCGAAGCCTCTACTCGTACACTTCGACTTCGTTGTAGAACGTATCGCGTTCTACCGGGATGCGGCCCGCTCCCTTGATCAACCAGATCAGTTCCTTGCGCGTCAAGCCTTCCGGAGTCAGTGCACCCGCGGCGTGGCTGATCCGTTCCTTGACGATGGTGCCGTGCGCGTCCGAAGCTCCGAACGTCAGCGCCATCTGCGTCAGCTGCGTGCCGATATTGATAAAGTACGCTTTGATATGATCGATGTTGTCGAGCATCAAACGGCTGATCGCGATCGTCTTGAGATCTTCGTAGGCCGAGTTGCGGCGCATAATGCTGGCATTGCGGCTCTTGGGCTGCATGGACAGCGGAATGAACACCATGAATCCGTTCGTCTCGTCCTGAAGCTCGCGGATCTGGATCATGTGGTTGATGCGGTCTTCGTGGCTCTCGATCGAACCGTACAGCATCGTCGTGTGCGTGCGCATGCCGATTTTGTGGGCGGTGCGGTGCACTTCGAGATACCGGTCCACGTTCGCTTTGTCGACGCGCATTTTCTGGCGGTATTCGTCGGAGAGAATCTCCGCGCCGCCGCCGGTCAGCGATTTGAGGCCCGCGCCCTGGAGCGCGCGCAGCACTTCTTCGATCGACAGACCGCTGATGCGGGTGAAGAAGTCGATCTCCGCCGCCGTATAAGCTTTGATCGTCACTTCCGGGAAACGCTCGTTCAGCGCGGCCAGGGAATCGACGTAGTATTGGAACGGCACGTTGTTGTTATGGCCGCCGACGATATGGAACTCGCGCACGCCCGGCGTAATGTTCTCTTCGACGTAGCGGACCATTTCGTTGCCGCTCAGCGTGTACGAACCTTCTTCGCCCTCGTCTTTGCGGAAGTTGCAGAACGCGCAGTGCGCTTCGCAGACGTTGGTGAAGTACAGGCTCATATTTTCGATAAAATAGACCTTTTTGCCGTTCTTGCGCAGGTTGACTTCGTTGGCCAACTGGCCGATCGTCAAAATATCTTCGCTCTGATATAAATAAACGCCGTCTTCCAAGCTCAAACGCTGCCCGTTGTGAACCTTCTCGGCGATTTCGGCCATGCGCTTATCCATGGTGGGATTGATGATCGTAGACATTTTGTAAGAACCTCCTCGTTGATCCCGAGGCGGCGCTACCGCACCGGAACGGGCCGGACCGAATAGGACCGGAATACTGGACAGACAACAAAAACATAGCCGCACGCGGCGGCCGCTATCTTGCTGAAACGGACAAGCCGTTTCTGAAAGTGTGAAAAAAGTTACATCGGTAGGCCGACAAGCATTCTTTACATCTTCGTGTCGAAATTCCGAAAATTTAAAGAGTCATTCTGTACCCATTATAAACCTACTCGGGAAACGGGGCAATACGGGACGTTTTACGCCTATCGGTCCTGGGCAGGCGGCACGGGCCTCTTGATCAAGCCGCGCAAGGCCCGCCCGAAATGCTTGAGTCGCGCGGCCCGGAGGCGTATAATGTAGGGAGATCAGCGTAAAGGAGGAAAAACCATGATCGAAATCACGGAATCGGCCGCTTCGCGCATCAAAGGGATGTTGGAGCAGCAGGAGACGCCGGGCATGTTTCTTCGTTTGGGCGTAGCCAGCGGAGGCTGCAGCGGTTTTTCGTACGCAATGGGCTTTGACAACGAGGAGTCCGATGCGGACGACGTCTACATGAATATACAGGATATCAAATTGGTCGTATCCAAAGAGGACCTGAAATACCTCAACGGCCTGCAGGTGGATTTTGAAGAGTCCGGCATGAGCGGGGGCTTCACCATCTTCAACCCGAATGCGGTCGCGACCTGCGGCTGCGGTTCTTCGTTCCGTACGCGGGAAGAAGACGAGACGCTGGCCCAGCCCTGCGACTAAGCGGCGGACCTACGGCATGAATGTTTGCACGAAGCTTTCAGCTTGGATGCCATTTCCGGGTTGGGAGCTTTTTTTGGTACGGCGGCAGCGCCGGACCTTTTATCGGATCGCGGAGAGTGCCGGGCAGGCGGGCGTCTTCCGCGATCGATTCTGTACAGGAGGAATAAGCCATGAAATCCGTTACCGTAGAAAATGTCGTCCAAGCGCTCAAGCTCGAAGTGCTGTCCGGAGCCGACCGGCTCGACCGCGAGATTACCCGTCCCAAAGCCCACCGCCCCGGCCTGGAATTCGTGGGCTATTTCGAGTATTTTCCGATGAATCGGGTGCAGGTACTGGGCCGCAAAGAAATCACGTACCTGCTCCAGCAGAGCGTCGAAGAACGCAAACTGCATATCGGCAATATCGTCAAATACCATCCGCCGTGCTTTATCGTGACGACGGGCCAGCAGGAGATCCCGTTTCTGGAAATGTTCTGCGATCAGGAAGGCATCCCGCTGCTGCGGACGCCCGAGAAGACGACCGAGTTCCTCACCAAGCTCGACGGCTACCTGCTGAAGGCGCTGGCGCCGGAGATGTCGATCCACGGCGTATGCATCAACGTCTCGGGGATCGGCGTCCTGCTGCGCGGGCGTTCGGGCATCGGCAAGAGCGAGACGGCGCACACGCTGATCGGCCGCGGCCACCGCTTCGTGGCGGACGACGTAGTCGTGCTCAAAAAGCTCGGCCCGTCCACGCTGCTCGGCACGCACAATACGATTACGCGGGAGTTTCTGGCGCTGCGCAGCATCGGGCTGATCAACGTCGTACGCCAGTACGGACGCACCGCGTTCCAGGACGAGACGCGTATCGTGCTCGATATCGAACTGACGCCGTGGGAAGACAAAGCGCTGAACAACGATCTGGAAGTGGCGGATCAGTTCACCGAATATCTCGGTGTCCAAATTCCGCATATCGAGATTCAGCTGCAGCCCGGCCGCGATACGTCGGGGCTGATCGAAGCGGCGGCGAACAACTGGTACTTGAAGCAGCTCGGGTACAGCGCGGCGGAAGAGTTTATGGGCCGGCTGGAAGAAGGCGCGGAGTGACTGTTTGCACGGGCTCGCCGATTTCCGCTTTTCGCTCGGACTCGTTTTCCTCCCCTCTGATTGGATAAAAGATTCAGCGGAAGGGGAGGAAAGCCGAAAGTCGCTCAAATCGGAAATCGGCTCGCCTGCTGCAAAAGTCGCTCCAGTGATAAAAGATAAAAGATAAAAGATAAGATCAAGAGATAAGATCAAGAGATAAGATCAAGAGAGTATACAAAAAGGCTGCCCTTCGCATTGCGAATTGGGCAGCTTTTTGGGTTTAGGGCTTGGAAGGAAGAAAAGGCCGCGGGAAGCAGCCGGTCAACAGGCACTGCCAGTCAGGATTAACCGAGCAAAGTCCGGTCGTCGGCCATTTTCTTGCCGCTGATCCGTTCGAATTCGCTCATCAGGCGCTCGACGGTCAGATGCTGCTTGTCGGCTTCGCCGATATCGAGGATGATGCGGCCTTTGTCCATCATCACGAGGCGGTTGCCGAGCCGGATCGCCTGCTCCATATTGTGCGTGACCATCAGGGTGGTCAGGTTCATGTCGCGGACGATCTCGTCGGTCAGCGAAGTGATCAGTTCCGCGCGCGAAGGATCGAGCGCGGCGGTATGTTCGTCGAGCAGCAGAATCTGCGGACGCGTGAACGTCGCCATGAGCAGGCTCAGCGCCTGGCGCTCGCCGCCGGACAGCAGGCCGACCTTGGCGCTCAGCCGGTTCTCCAGCCCGATGCCGAGGCGGCTCAGTTCGGCCTTGAAGATTTTGCGCCGGGCGCTGCTGACGCCAAGCGAGAAGCCGCGGCGCTTGCCGCGCAGGTAAGCCATCGCCAGATTCTCTTCGATGGTCATGCGCGGGGCCGTGCCGGCCATCGGGTCCTGGAAGACGCGGCCGATCCAGCGGCTGCGCCGGTGTTCGGGCAGGGCGGTCACGGAGCGGTCGCCGATCCGGATCTCGCCGGTATCGGGCTTCATGACGCCGGAGATCATGTTCATCAGCGTCGATTTGCCCGCGCCGTTGCTGCCGATGACGGTGACGAAGTCGCCCGGCTTCAGGTTCAGCTCGATGCCGATCAGCGCGATTTTCTCGTCGATGGTACCGGAATTGAACAGTTTGGAGACGTTCGATACGTGCAGCATCAGCGGTCACCTCCCGCGGTCTCGAACGATTTGAGCAGTTCGGCGGAGCGCCGCTTGGCGGCGCCGCGCTGCTTGATCGAGCTGCGCACCGTCGGGAAGACGAGCGCGATAATGACGATAATCGCCGTAATGAGCTTGAGGTCGGACGTCTCGAAGCCTTTGATTTGCAGCGCCAGCGAGATGACGATCCGGTACACGACCGAGCCGAGCACGACGGCAAGCGTCGCGCGGAAGACGGTCTTGGCGCCGAACAGCGCTTCGCCGATAATGACCGAAGCGAGGCCGATAACGATCATGCCGATGCCCGACGTGGCGTCCGCGAACGAAGACTGCTGCGCGATCAGCGCGCCGGACAATGCGACCAGACCGTTCGAGAGGCTGATGCCGAGAATGGTCGTGTTATCGGTATTGGCGCCGAAGCTGCGGATCATGCGCTTGTTGTCGCCGGTCGCGCGCAGCGACAGGCCGATGTCCGTCTTGAGGAACGCGTCGAGCGCGAGCTTGAAGATCAGCACGAGCGCGATCATGAACGGAAACGGGGAAAAGGTGCCGAGCACCGTCTCCTCGCCCATGATCGACACGTTCGGGCTGCCGAGAATGCGCAGGTTGATCGAATACAGGGCGATCATCATCAGGATGCCGGACAGCAATCCGTTGATCTTGCCTTTGGTATGCAGCAGGCCGGTGCAGGCACCTGCGGCCATACCGGCCAGAATCGCCGTCAGCGAAGCGATCCACGGCGAGATGCCGTGCGAGATCATGACGGCGGCGGTGGCGGCTCCCGTCGTGAAGCTGCCGTCCACCGTCAGATCGGGGAAGTCGAGAATGCGGAACGTGATGTATACGCCGAGCGCCATCAGGGCGTAGAGCAGTCCCAGATAGATGGCGCCGGGCATCGAGCCGACGAAGTTTTCGAACATGGATGACGCCTCCTAGGCAAAAGGGTAGGGACAAGCGGTTGGAGCGAACGCGGCGCCGCGCCAAGCAAAACGGGATGAAGCGAAAGCTCATCCCGTTTCGATTCGGCCGGATCTCCGGCTCTTTTCCAGGCGCCGTCCGGTTATTGAATGATGTTGTTATCCGGGTCCTGAACTTTGCCCTTCATGCCGTCCGTCACCGTGATGCCCTGCGCTTCGGCGGCTTTCAAGTTGAGAATCAGATCAAGCTTCTCCTGCATGGCGACCGGAAGGTCGGCCGGCTTCTTGCCGTTCTTGAGAATGTCGGCGGCCATTTCGCCTACCTGGTAGCCGTGGTCGTAATACTTGAAGCCGACGGTCGCGAACGCGCCTTTCTCTACCGTGTCGCGGTCGCTGGAGAAGAACGGCAGCTTGTTGTCGTTCGCGATCTTGATGATCGTGTCGACGGCGCTGACGACGGTGTTGTCGAGCGTGATGTACAGCGCATCCACCTGGCCGACGAGCGATTGCGCCGCCTGCTGCACTTCGGACGTGTTCGTGACGGCCGCTTTGACCAGCTTGATGCCGTGCGCGCCGAATTCCTGCTCCGCGCGTTCCGCCATGACGACGGCGTTCGGTTCGCCTTCGTTGAGCACGAGGCCCACGCTTTTGACGTCCGGCATCTCGGCGGCGATAAAGTCCGCCAGCTGCTTGATCGCTTCCGGATTCGTATCCGAAGCTCCCGTGACGTTGGCGCCCGGCTTGTCCATGCTGGCGACGATTTTGGCGCTGACCGGATCGGTCACGGCCGCGAACAGCACCGGCGTTTCTTTGACCTGCGCGGCGACGGCCTGGGCCGAAGGCGTGGCGATCGCCAGCACCAGGTCGTTTTTGACGCCGGCCAGCTTCTGCGCGATCGACAGATTGTTGGTCGAATCGCCCTGCGCGTTGTTGTAATCGAGCGTCAGGTTCTCTCCTTCGACGATGCCTTCTTCCTTGAGGGCGGCGATGAAGCCTTCCCGCGTCGCGTCGAGCGAAGGGTGTTCCACGATTTGCGAAATCGCGATTTTGTACGTTTTGGCGTCGGGCGCGGCGGCCGTGCCGTCTCCCGCGGAACCGGCCGCCGGGTCGGCGGTTTGGCTGCAGCCGGCAAGGGCGACGAGGGACAGGGTCAAAGCAAGCGGAAGCCATTTCTTTTTCAACATAAAGCGTGAACCCCTCTCTGGAACTGTTGTCGGAACCGGACGCCTTCTTTTAATGAAAGACCGCGAGCCCGCATTGTTGCTTTCGTGCGAGAACGTGTCAAAGCGGACGGGTGCGCGAAAACGGTCGGCGAATGTTTTCTCCTATCTTACGTTGCGCATTTGCCGTCAGTCAATCCGAAATCGTTTCTTTGTTAAAATAAAAAAACGACCCGTTCCCGAAATCGGCGATGATTTCGAAAACGAATCGTTTTTTGGGAACGCGACCGGTTACGGACGGCGATATCCGCCGGCCATGCCGGCTCCGTGCCGGTCGACCATGCTGACGAGCAGCAGGACCGCCGCGACCCAATGGCCGAACATGCCCACGACCGGCACCGAAAAGAGCAGGCAGGTCACGATTCCCGCAGCCGATCCGTAGAACGACTGCCGGTGCTGCAGCGACATCGCAAGGGTAACGGCGTGCAGGGCGAACATGACCGCGGAGATTCCCCAACCGCTTCCCATGACGACCATGCCGCCGAGAAGCGGGAGGCCGAGGACAAGCTCGAACAAACCGCTGATTCCTTTGAATGTGCGTGCGAGCACCATATGATACTCCCCCAGATTCCTTATGTGTTTAAAAGTAAGAACACCGTATAATACCCATTCGGCGCACTTTCGAAACACGCGTGATCCGGTTCACCGCACTCCCATCATGATCCAATTCAAGTAATCGCCCGGCGCGGCCCCGGACAGCTGCCACTGCACGATGGCGATGACCGCCAGATGGCCCGGATAGAAAGCCCGCCACAGCCAGCGCGGCAGCCGGATCTCGGTCTTCGCTTCCGGCGCCGCCGAGTGGAGGCCCGCCAGAAACAGCGTCGTCGCGACGCTGAAGAACTGGATGACGCCCTGGAACAAAAACACGTACAGCACGTTCAGCGCCAGATGGCCGCCCAGCATCCCCCACGGATTCGGCATATACCGGTAGATCAGCACCAGCAGCACGCCGTACGTTCCGTAATCGAACTGCAGCGCCTCCATCGGCCAGAACGTGAGCGCGACGAGCAGCAGCCCGACGGCCCACTGCAGACCGGCCTGGCCTTTGAAACGATCGATCGCCATCACGATCAGCAGCGCGATCAGCAGCGTGCCGATCACGTTCACGCCGCTCGTGAGAAACGTCAGCATGTAAGGGAGCTGCGACAGCAGCGCGAGCCCGAGCAGCCGCAGTACGTACCGGTTCGGGCTGCGCGTGCGCCGGTAGCCGACGACCAGCAGATAACAATAGATCGGAAAAGCGATTCGTCCGACGATACGCATCCAGCGCTCGTCCGGGAAAAAGACCGCTCCCAGATGGTCGATCAGCATCGTGATCATGGCAATCAACTGCATCGCTTAAGGCTCCTTTCGTCCGCTACAGGAATTTGTCCTGCACGCTCCACCAAGTCAGCGTCAGGCAGACGATCAGAAACACGGCAAAAGCGATAACGGGACCGAAGCGTTTTTCTTTCCAAAACTTGATGCCGAGCATGACCATAAATACGGCAATCATCAACAGAATGATCACTTCGGCAATCGAGATGACCCAGTATAGACCGCTCGCGAAATTCTCCACGGAGGTTCCTCCTCGTAAATGATAAAAACGGGTAAGCCTTACTTCAACCTTGGAAGCCGGGAAATGAGATTTGTCACGTTCGTTCCCATCATACCATGCGAAGCGCATCCGGAAGCAATCGCGCCACTGCGCGCAGCGGGATCTTCACATCCGCAGCCGTCCAAGGCGTCGGTTAAGCGTCTTTTACCCTTATTATACACAAGACGCACACGGGAAAAGAGGACCGAAAAAGCGGCGAAAAGCCGACAAAAAGCCCGTCATGCCAGGCGCCGCGGCGCTTTGAGGCATAACGGGCAGGAATATGTCGATTTTGTGGATAATTACCGCTTCATGTTGCTGCTGTGGCCCGGGGAGAGCTTGGCGTCCGGATCGAAGTACACTTTGGCGTTGTTCACGGCGGTCGGCGCTTCGCCGAATCCGACCGCGATCAGCTTCAGCTTGCCCGGATACGTCGTCACGTCGCCCGCGGCGAAGATGCCCGGGATGCTCGTCTCCATGCGCGTATCGACCACGATCGAATGGCTCTGGATCTCGATGCCCCATTCGGAGATCGGACCGAGCGAGGAGACGAAGCCGAAGTTCACGATCACGTCGTCGACTTCGATTTCCTGCGTCTCCTGCGTCTTGACGTTCGAGAGGACGACGCGCTCGATGCGCTCTTCGCCGATCAGCTCCGTGATCTCGGTCGGCGTCACGATGTTGACTTTGGACGCCATCAGGTTCTCGACGCTGTGTTCGTGCGCGCGGAACTTGTCGCGGCGGTGGATCAGCGTCACCTGCTCGGCGATCGGCTCCAGCATGAGCGCCCAATCGACCGCGGAATCGCCGCCGCCGCTCAGCAGCACTTTGCGGCCCGCAAACCGGCTCAGGTCGCTGACGAAATAGTGCAGGTTGCGGCCTTCATAACGCTCCGCGCCTTCCAGCGCCAGGCGGCGCGGTTCGAAAGCGCCGACGCCCGCGGTGATGATGACGGACTTGGCGTAGTGGACGCCTTTGTCGGTCGTGACCTTGAAGCGCTGCTCGTCTTCCTTGTCGACGGACACCACTTTTTCTTCCAGGCAAATTTCCTGATCGAAATGATTCATCTGCGTGACAAGCTGGTTAACCAATTCCTGTGCGGTCACTTTCGGGAAACCGGCTACGTCGTAAATGTATTTTTCGGGATAGAGCGCGGCCAACTGCCCGCCAAGCTGAGGCATGCTCTCGATCAGCTTCACGGACGCCTGACGCATTCCCCCGTAAAAAGCGGCGAACAAACCGGCGGGACCGCCGCCGATAATTAAAATATCGGCTATATTGTCGCCGTTATGGATCTCTGTCACTGGATAAGCACCTCCGAAGGTATGAATCGTTATGAATCTATCGAAATGAAATGGTTTTTTGCAATCTCACTCATTATAAACTCGTTTTTCACCGGATTGCAAAGCGAATTCCCGGCTTTTTTCGCTGTTTGGGCATTCGCGCGGCCGACGCCGCATCGATCCGTGGCATGTTTGGCCGAAGTCCGGGCCGGAGCAGCGCGTCCGTCTCCCGTTGTCGATCCTGTTCCCTGACCATTATGAACACTTTTTGTCCGTTTTGCGTCCGATTTTCAAATTTTGTTTTGTAATATTGCCTTGAAAAGCGTACAATGTATGTGATAAAAGTCGCAGTATCGATGCGGACGGGATAAATCGAAAATAGGGCGAGTTCTCTCCGTTTTTGTGTAACTTTTCACATGAGGCTCCAACCTTTATAACAAGGTTATCCCATAAATGACTATGAATCGAAAAGGGGTAAGGAAAACAATGAACAGCATTCCCAAAATCGTAATCCTGGGCGCAGGGTACGCCGGCATTCTCGCCGCTCAAAACCTGCAAAAAAAGCTCAAAAACAACGAAGCCGACGTTACTCTGGTTAACCGTCACGACTACCACTACTTCACGACGGAACTGCACATGCCGGCAGCCGGTACGCAGCCGGACGAGAAGACGTACGAGAAGATCTCGAACCTTGTGGACGAATTCAAAATCGACCTGGTCAAATCGAACGTTACGGCGATCAAGCTGGACGAGCGTCAAGTCGTATTGGAAGACGGCGTTCTGTCCTACGATCACCTGATCATCGCTCTTGGCGGCGATCCGGAAACATTCGGCATCCCGGGCATGAAAGAGCACGCGTTCTCGATCCGCAGCATCAACTCCGTGCGCGCGATCCGCGACCATATCGAGACGCAGTTCAAGGAATTCAAAAAAGACGGCGACGAGACTCGCCTGAACTTCGTAGTCGGCGGCGCCGGCTTCACGGGTATCGAATTCGTCGGCGAACTGGCCAACCGTCTGCCGGAACTTGCCAAGCAGCACGGCGTTGACCCTTCCAAAGTCGGCCTGTACAACGTGGAAGCCGCTCCTTCGGCTCTGCCGGGCTTCGATCCGGAGCTGGTCACGTACGCGATGGACACGCTGACCAAAAAAGGCGTAACGTTCCGTATCGGCGTGCCGGTCAAAGGCTGCGACGAAAACGGCGTAACCGTCGGTGAAGGCGAACGCATCGAAGCCAAAACGGTCGTGTGGACCGGCGGTATCCGCGGCAACCACCTGATCGAAGACGCAGGTCTTGAAGCAATGCGCGGACGCGTCAAAGTCGACGAGTACCTCAGAGCTCCGGGCCACGACAACGTGTACGTCATCGGCGACGGTTCCCTCATGATCGGACCGGAAGGCCGTCCTTACCCGCCGACCGCCCAAATCGCGATGCAGCAGGGCGAGCGTCTCGCGAAGAACCTGATCGCGACGATCCGCGGCCAGCAGACCGAGAAATTCGTATTCAGCAACAAAGGTACCGTCGCGTCGCTCGGCAAAGGCGAAGCCGTTGCCGTCGTAGCCGGCAAGAAAATCAAAGGCTGGCCGGCAGCCCAACTGAAAAAAGTGGTCGATGCCCGCTACCTGTTCGTGATCGGCGGCATGGGTCTCGTCCTCAAAAAAGGACGCTTCCTGTAAGCCGGCCCTGAACGAAAAAAAGCGTAGGAGAAACGTCAACGTTTCCGACGACGTATCTCCCGGCCTTCGAAAAGGCCGTCTCCGCCCGTGCAAACGGGTGCGGGGACGGTCTTTTTTTGCGTGGACGGCGGGTTTTCGTTACCGGACCGGGCCTTGTGGCCGCGCCCACCAAAAAAGCGCCCCGGAGTCGCCGGCGTTGCCGCCGCCCACTCCAAAACGCTTCCCTGGCCCTGCTTTGTCCGCCGAAAGTTACACTTTCAACATCTCGACCGCTTTTTCCCAATCGAGCAAATTGCCGACGTAGAACGCGCCGAATTCCCCGTAGCGCGCGCTCACTTCGTCGAAACGCATTTCGTAGATCAGCTTCTTGAACTGCAGCGCGTCGTCCGAGAACAGCGTGACGCCCCATTCCCAATCGTCGAAGCCGACGGAGCCGCTGATGATCTGCTTCACTTTGCCGGCGTAGCTGCGTCCGATCAGGCCGTGGCTGCGCATCATCGCTTTGCGGTCGTCCATCGACAGCATGTACCAGTTATCGGCCAACTCGCGCTTTTTGTTCATCGGGTAGAAGCAGATATGTGCCGATTTCGGCAGTTCCGGCTTCAGGCGCGCGATGATTTGCGGATTTTGCATCGGATCTTCGCCTTCTTTGCCCAGGTAGTTGCTGAGCTCGACGACGCTGACGTACGAATATTCCTTGACCGTGAATTTGGCAAAATCGGTCTTGTTGAACGCCGTTTCCAGCTTGTTCAGGTCTTCCAGCGTTTCGCGCAGGTACATGAACACGAAATCGGCTTTTTGTCCGACGATCGAGTAGACGGCCGTGCTGCCTGCCCCGTCCTGGGCGGTCACCTGGAATTCCTTCATGAATTCTTCGAGGTCTTCGATCGCCCCGGCGCGTTCTTCGTGGTCCGCCGCTTTCCACAGCGTCCAGTCGATAGAACGGAAATCGTGCAGACAGTACCAACCCTCAAGCGTCAGCGTAGCTTCATTCATGAATCGATCACTCCCAAATCAGATTGTATGGTGGGGATTTTCACAAGAGTTTCCGTCAAAATCCGTAGGATAAACATAAGGTCGTCGGGTTACAAAAAAACGGTAAAGCTTCGTGCGGCCTGCCCGGGCGCTTTTTCCGGCGGCTCCCAATTTCCATTGTAGCGCACCGACGAACGCAAGAGCAATTCGCGGCGCGAAAAAGCCCGGGTTTTTGCGGGGAAGCTGTCGTGCGCAAAAAAACAAGCATTCCGAAGCGCGGACGCTTACGGTCGTGCGGACGGTTGCTCCTGCCGGAATTTTGGTGCCTTTCCGCTCTTTCATGCCGCAGGAATTGTGTTAAAATAGAGGGGCTCCAACGAACCTGTCCACAACCAAGGGCGCGTTCCGCGGAGCAACTCTATTTTTACGCGCCATTTGCAAGGACAAGAGGGGGACATCCGCCGATGCGCATGAAGAGCCTGCTGCACTATACGGAACATCACCGTTATTATACGTATCGCGATTTCAGTCTCAGCAGCCGGGACGAACGCATGCTGAACCTGGTCTATCAGCCGATGGTCGGCACGTCGGCTATCGCGCTGTACCGGCTGATCGCCCAGCACCTGCCGGCCGAGCAGACCGGATATTCCAAGCCCGAACAGCAGCGCAACCTGTTTCTGACGCTCGGCGTCGAACCGAACGACCGGGGGCGCACGCTGATGGTCGAGAACGCTTCGAAGCTCGAAGCGGTCGGTCTGCTGCAGACCCATCGGCTGTATTTGCCGGAACAGGACCAATACATGTACGAATACGAGCTGCAGCAGCCGCTGCCGCCGTCCGATTTTTTTGCGACCCAGCATCTGACGCTGCTGCTGCGCGACAAGATCGGCAAGTTCGCCGTATTGGCGCTGCAGGAACGTTTCTGGCAGGGGGAGCCGGAAGAGTTCGGCGAAGTCGGGCAGGCGGCGAAAGAAAACATTTCGCAGCCGTTTTACGAAATCTTCGAACTGAACACGCACGTGATCGACTACGAGCTGGAACAGGCGCTGTCCGAAGCGTCGCCGGCCCGCCGCCAGAGCAAGAACATGCCGGCCGAAGAGCCGCTGTTCGATTACTCCGACGTGATCCTGCATTTTCCGCGCGGCGCCCGCAACCGCAAGTTCGTCGAAGCGCTGCGGCATAACCGCGAACAGATGGGCATGATCAATCACGTCGCCCGCAAGTTCGACCTGAACGTCGAAGACGTGGTGCGGCTGCTGGACGAGGAAGGCATTTTCTCAAGCGACGGGGAGCTGATGCTCGACAATCTCCAGAATCGGGCCAATCTCACGTTCCGCCAGACCGCCAAGCGCACCGAAGAACGGCAGGTCCGGGCCGCCCGCGCCGTGCGTCCCGAAGAGCCGGCCGCCGAAGAGATGCCGGTCGAACATGCCGTGGAGATGGAATATTATCTGGAAGTGCCTTCGCAGTTCCAGTCCAAATGCGATATTCACCAGTACAACATGCTGCTGCGCAACGAGCCGTATACCGGCCTGCTGCGCAATTTTTTCCCCGGGACCGTCCCGGGACCGTGGCTCGACATGTTCAGCAAGATCGACCTCAGCTACAAGCTGCCGGGCGAAGTGATCAACGTGCTGATCCATTACCTCGTGACGCTGCTCGGCAAAGACGGCGACCAGCGCATCAGCCGCAACTTCGTCGATTCGATCGCTTCGAACATGCTGCTGCGGCAGATCGACACGTACGAAAAAGCCGTCCGCTATATCCGCGACCAGGCCAATCCCAAACGCCAGGCCCCTGCCCAAAGCGGCAGCCGCGCCCGCGTCCAGGGCAAAGCCGCCCGCGGCAAACCGGAACTTCCGATCGTCCAGAACTCCCCGGTCCAGACCGCCGTCAGCGACGAAGAATTCGCCGAATACGTGCGCATGGCCGAAGAGATGAAAGCCAATAAAATCAAGCCCCGACCTTAAATCGGCGCTGCCCCTGCCCGCGGAGAACAGCCGGTAAATCCCGGCGCCTTCTCCGCCCGTCGGGAACAGCCGGCGAATGCCCGGCGCCTTCTCCGCCCGTCGGGAACAGCCGGCAAATGCCCGGCGCCTTCCCGACCCGCGAGAACAGCCGGCACCGCCCGGCGCATTCGAGCCCTTAATCTTTTACGTTTTTAATCTTTTACACCCATACCCAGCGGAGCGATGTCGAGGGATGGCGACTTTTGGCTTTCCCCGGCCCGAGAATCTTCGATTCGAAGGAGGGAAAACAACCGGAGCCATCCCCGACATCGCGGAGCGCCACCATGAGAGGAGGACAAACATGGACTCGATCGGCAACGTGCTCAAGCAGCTCGGAGGTTCCCGCATTCACCAGCGAACCGAAGACCTCAAAGCCAAAATATTGAACGAGCCCGACGTGCGCCAGCTTCGGCTGCGGCATCCCGAACTGACCGAGCAGGAATTGATCCGCAACATGAGCCGCCTGTACGAGTACATGAAGGAGAAGCGGCACTGCGCCGAATGCCCGGGTCTCGACAAGTGTCCGAACGATTTTCAGGGCCATTACACGAAGCTCAGCGTCGACGAGGTGGGCGGCCAGCTGCGCATTCGTGACCACAAGACGCCGTGCAATCTGCAGCTCGCCCATGAGCGGGACAAGCTGATCAGCAGCCGGATCCGCAGCTTTTACGTGGATGAACGGGCTCTGATCGAAGGCTACGACGAAGTGGAGATCATGCTCAAAGACCCCGCGCGTTCGCCGGCCGTCAATCGCATCTTCCGCTACATCAACGAGACGAAAGCCGCCGGCCTTCCGACCAAAGGGCTGTATCTGGAAGGGCCGTTCGGTACGGGCAAGACGTTCCTGATGTGTTATCTGCTGCACGAGCTGGCGAAGGAAGGCCATTCCGGCGTCATCGTGTACATGCCCGACTTCGTCGAAGACGTCAAATCGATGATTCAGGACGGAGACAGACTGCGCGATACGGTGGAGATGATGAAAGAAACCGATCTGCTGATCTTCGACGACATCGGAGCGGAAAATATGGGGCCGTGGGTACGCGATCACGTGCTCGGTTCGATCCTCAACCACCGCATGAACCGCAAACCGACTTTTTACACGTCCAATTATTCGCTGTCCGCGCTTGAGAAACATCTCAGTTTCACGAACAAGGACGGAGAAGAAGCGTACAAAGGCGAGCGGTTGATGAACCGGGTGTCACCGTTCGTGGAAGTCGTGCGCGTTCTCGGCGAGAACCAGCGCGGTTGAACCCGAACGGCTCGGGCCTAAGCCTCTTCATCCAATCTTCACTTACTAAAGGTAAGATATTTATAATTTATTACAAATATTTGTTTCAGTATGGCCGATTCCGTGTTATAATTGACATGTAGACAACCGCAAGTTATCTTTAACTATGCGATTACGGTGCGGGCATTCGCGCGTATCCCAGATAAATTTAGCAGCATATAAGGAGGAATTTTCCGTGGCTATTGTAAATGTATCCGACCAAACATTCGGAACGGAAGTTGAAGCGGGCGAAGGTACCGTTCTTGTCGATTTTTGGGCACCTTGGTGCGGCCCTTGTAAAATGCTCGCTCCGATCCTGGACGAGCTCGACGGCGAAGTTGGCGCAAACGTCAAAATCGCCAAAGTGAACGTGGACGAAAACCCGGAAACGGCTTCCCGTTTCGGCGTGATGAGTATCCCGACGATGATCTTCTTCAAGGACGGACAACCGGTCGACAAACTGATCGGCGTAAACTCCAAAGAAGCCCTCAAAGGCGTATTGTCCAAACACGAATAATTTTGTTTTCGCCCCGCGGACGTTTTACCGAAACGAATACGGGCGCAGACACGACGACCTCCGGCGCATGCCGGGGGTTTTTCGTTTGTTCTTTTTCAAAAGCAGGATCGGTGAGAGCGGATGTTCGTCTTTTGGTGTATACCGGCCCTTTTTTGGCGTATAATAAAAAGGGTAATGCATCGAGAGAAACTTATCGCATGGCAAGCATGCAGGGAGGTCGAATGTAGAGTGGAGCCACACCTTGAGACGATTCAGGAACAGGAGAAAGCCCTCGCGCATATCCGGGACAAGCTTGCGCTGCTTCCGGAACTGCCGGGCTGCTACCTGATGAAAAATAGAGAAGGCACGATCATCTACGTCGGCAAAGCCAAAATTTTGCGCAACCGGGTACGGTCGTATTTTACGGGCAGCCATGAAGGCAAAACGCAGCGGCTGGTCGTCGATATCCGGGATTTTGAATACATCGTCACGTCGAGCAATATGGAAGCGCTCATTCTGGAGTGCAATCTGATCAAGCTGCATCAGCCGCGCTATAACGTGCTGCTCAAGGACGACAAGACGTTTCCGTACATCAAAATTACGAACGAGCGCCATCCGAAGCTGGAAGTGACGCGCCGCGTGCTGAAGGACAAGGCACGCTATTTCGGCCCGTATCCGAACGCCTACGCCGCCCAGCAGACGAAGAAGCTGCTCGACCGGATGTATCCGCTGCGCAAATGCGGCGTTATGCCGAAGGAAGTGTGCCTGTACTACCATATGGGCCAATGTCTGGCGCCGTGCGTCAAAGATATTCAAAAAGAAGATTACGACGGTATCCGCGACGAGATCGCCCGTTTCCTCGGCGGCAGCCACGAAGAGATCAAAAAAGAGCTGCGCCGCAAAATGGAAGAAGCCGCCGAAGACCTGTATTTCGAGCGGGCCACAGAACTGCGCGACCAGATCCAGAACATCGAAGCGGTCATGGAAAAGCAGAAGATCAACGCCACGGACAAAAAAGACCGCGACGTATTCGGCTATTCCGTCGACAAAGGCTGGATGTGCGTGCAGATTTTGTACATCCGCCAGGGCAAGATGATCGAGCGGCACGCGTCCAGCTTTCCGTTCTACGGCGAAGCGTACGCCGATTTCCTGTCTTACGTGACGCAGTATTACAGCGACAACCCGGCGCTGCCGCAGGAGATTCTTCTGCCGGCGAACGAGGATGAAGGCGGCGCGGAAGCCGCCGCCGGCGAAGCCCGTCCGGCCGCGGCGGCCTCGCGTGCCGACATCATGGCGGCGAACGATGCCGCCGATGCGGACGGAGACGACGAAGACGGCGTCTCGTCGGACGACTCGGCCGCAGGCGATGCGGACGAAGCTGCTGCGGCGGCGCAGGCGGAAGCGGCCGCCGGCGAAGCGCTGCCGCAGGTCGCGGAAGCGAAGGCGGAGTATACCGCCGCCGCTTCCGCCCCGGGCGCCGAAGCTTCGGCGCACGCACTGCCGGACGACGCGCAGAGTCCGGCGGGGCTCGGCGACGTCAACGGGTCGGCGGCGCTTCAGCAGTGGCTGGGCGTGAAGACGCTTGTGCCCAAGCGCGGGTCCAAGCGCAAGATGGTCGAGATGGCTTGCGAGAACGCGCGTGTCTCGCTGGAAGAGAAGTTCCGCCTGATCGAGCGGCACGAGGAGCGTACGAGCGGTGCGGCCGACCGGCTGGGCCATGCGCTCGGCTTCGACACGCTGTACCGCGTCGAGGCGTTCGATAACTCGAATATCCAGGGCACCAATCCGGTGTCGGCGATGGTCGTGTTCCTCGACGGCAAGCCGGCGAAGCAGGAATACCGCAAATACAAAGTCCGCACCGTCAAAGGGGCGGACGATTACGCGACGATGCGCGAAGTGATCCGCCGCCGCTACGAACGCGTGCTCAAAGAAAATTTGCCGATGCCCGATCTCGTTCTCGTCGACGGCGGCAAAGGCCAAATCTCTGTCGCGATCGACGTGCTGGAGAACGAACTGGGACTGAGCATTCCGGTGGCGGGTCTGGTCAAGGACGCCAAGCACCGGACCGCGCAGCTTATGAGCGGCGATCCGCCGCAGGTCGTGCCGCTTGCGCGCGACAGCGAAGAGTTTTACCTGCTCCAGCGCATTCAGGACGAAGTTCACCGCTTCGCGATCTCGTTCCACCGCGAACAGCGGGCCAAATCGATGGTGACGTCGAAGCTCGATTCGATTCCCGGCATCGGCGACAAGCGCCGGCAGCTGCTGCTGAAGCATTTCGGTTCGCTCAAGAAGATCCGCGAAGCGTCGGTCGAAGATTTCCGCCCGCTGTCGATCGGCGACAAGCTGGCGCGCCAGATTCTCGACGCGCTCAAGGACGGGCCGACCCCGAACCCGAACGACTGAATACGGCGCCGGATCAGGCTTTGATCCCGCTGCCTTTACTTTTGCGCGCGGGCTCGATATAATGATCAGTAATTGTATAGGATTTACCCGGAGGAGCCTGCCAACAGCGGGCTCTTTTTGCGTTTTTTTAGCAATTTTTTAAGGAAAAGAGACAAAAATGACAAAACGGAGGGGTTACCACGTGGAAATGGACAGGCAGCAGGAAAGTATATTGGTATGTGTGCATTACGGGCCGCACGGGCAGCGCCTCATTCAGCGGGGGAGCCGGCTGGCGAAGCTGCTGAACGCGCCGCTTCGGGTACTGACCGTCGCTCCGGCGAAGCGCGAAGAATACAATCCCGAGAAAGAACGTTACGTCGCGGGCTGGCGTAGGCAGACGGAAGAAAACGGCGGCGAATTTCTCGTGCGCGCCTGCGGCGCAGGGCTCAAAACGCCGGACGTGATCGCGGCCGCGGCCAAAGAACTCGGCGTGACCCAGATCGTGATCGGGCATGCGAGCCAATCGTTCTGGCACGAGATCACGCATGGCGATTTCGTCGACGAACTGCTGGAGCGGATCGGCGCGGTCGATCTGCATATCGTCGCCGTGCAGCGCTATCCCGAACAGCTTGAAGACACGCACGAACAGGGCTTTGCCGCTTACCTCGTTCCCCAGAGAGGGCGCTATACGCTCAGCAGGGAAGCTTCCGGAGAAGATGCGATCAAGGGCGTCTTTTTCCGCGAGCTGGATACCGACTTCGACAGCGGCTTGTTCAAGATCGTGAAGGACGGACAAGCCGAATACGTAAAAATCGTGCAGGGAGAATGGATCAAATCCCGATCCTGAACCACTGCCATTTCGAAAGGAGGAACGCTTACACGTGCTGCATGCCGCCGTTTTACTGCCTTTTCTATGGGCCGCTCTTATTCCGCTGATGAAAAGGCTGCCCCGCGTTCATCCGGGTTGGGCCGTACTGCCCGTTCCCGTCGCTGTGTTCGCTTTGTTCATTGTTCTGCTGCCGCGGGTTCGCAGCGGAGAAGTCCTCGCCGCGACCCTTCCGTGGATGCCGGGTCTCGGCATCGACCTGTCGCTTGTGCTCGACGGCTGGAGCCTGCTGTTCGTGCTGCTCATTACGGGCATCGGCGCGCTCGTCGTCTGGTATTCGATCTTCTACATGAGCAGAGGCATGGAGTCGCTGCGAAACTTCTATCTGTATCTGCTCATGTTCATGGGTTCCATGCTCGGCGTCGTGCTGTCGGACAACCTGATGGTGCTGTATGCCTTCTGGGAACTGACCAGCGTCGCTTCCTTCCTGCTGATCGCCTTCTGGTACCGGCGCGAGCGTTCCCGGTACGGCGCGCTGAAGTCGATGCTCATTACGGTGTTCGGCGGGCTGGCGATGTTCGCCGGGTTCAACCTGCTGTACGTCATGACCGGTTCGTACAGCATTCGGGAGATCGCGGCGCAGGCCGCGGGATTGACCGGGCATTCGCTGTTTCTGCCGGCAATGATTCTGGTGCTGCTGGGCGCCTTCACGAAGTCGGCCCAGTTCCCGTTCCATATCTGGCTGCCGGACGCGATGGAAGCGCCGACGCCGGTCAGCGCCTATCTGCACTCGGCTACGATGGTGAAAGCGGGCCTGTACCTGGTTGCCCGTATGAGTCCGGTCTTCGCCGGCGGATCCGAATGGTTCTGGATCGTGTCGCTGACCGGCCTGATTACTTTGGGCTACGGTTCGTTCAAGGCGATCCGGCAGACCGATCTCAAAGCGCTGCTCGCCTATTCGACGATCAGCCAGCTCGGGCTGATCATGTGCCTGCTCGGCGTCGGTTCGGCGTCCGCCTTTTTCCCCGGAACCGAGCAGGCCGTCTTCTTCAGCCTCGCTACTACGGCCGCGGTGTTCCATCTGATCAACCACGCGGTGTTCAAAGGTTCGCTGTTCATGGTCGTCGGCATCGTCGACCATGAAGCGAATACGCGCGATCTGCGCAATCTGGGCGGATTGATGCGGCTGATGCCGATCACGTTCACGATCGCCCTGATCGGCGCGTTCTCGATGGCCGGCCTGCCGCCGTTCAGCGGCTTCCTGAGCAAGGAAATGTTCTTCACGGCGATGGTGAACCTTCGCGATTTCGAGGCGGCGGGAGCGGGCAGCTGGATGATTGGGTTCGCGGTGCTGGCGTGGATCGCCAGCGTATTCACGTTCGTCTACAGCCTGATCCTCGTCTTCAAGACGTTCGGAGGCAAATTGCAGCTCGACAAGCTGGACAACAAGCCGCACGAAGCTTCGGCCGGTCTGCTGGCCGCGCCGGTGCTGCTGGTCTCGCTTGCGCTTGTCTTCGCGATCGTGCCGAACGGCCTTGCGGCGTCGCTGATCGATCCGGCCGTCGCAGCCGTGAACGGCGGCGCGCTGACGGCGCAGCAGGCCCATGTCCCGATCCACTTCTGGCACGGCTGGACGCCGGAACTGTTCATGACGCTCGGCGTCGTGGGACTTGGCCTCATTCTGTACCGGACCTATACCCGCCTGCGGATCATGGACCGCGAACGGAGCGGCCGCGAAGGATTGAACCGGCTGTATAACGGCGGCCTGAACCTGCTGGAGAGCGGCGGGCGCCGGGTGACCGATCTGTACATGACCGGCTCGGTCCGGCATTACCTGATCTATATTTTGCTGTTCCTCGTCGCCGCGGTCGGCGGCACGCTGCTGTTCTCGCCGAATATCCGCTTCGGCATGGATCGGTATGCGCCGATCACGTTCTACGAGGTCGGACTGGTCCTCGTGATGGTCGGTTCGGCGGCGGCGGTGCCGTTTGCCCGCTCGCGGGTGAACGCGATCCTGTTCACCGGCTCGGCCGGGTACATGGTCACGGCGCTGTTCCTGATCTTCCGCGCGCCCGATCTGGCGCTGACGCAGATGATCGTGGAGACGGTATCCGTCATCTTGTTCCTGCTCTGCTTCAAATATTTGCCCAAGCTCAAATCGGTCAAAACGGAAAAGCTTACGTTCAAATGGCTGAACCTGATCGTGGCGGCCGCGGTCGGCGCGACGATGACCCTGATCGCCCTGGCGGCGATGGGCAGCAGCCCGTTCGTACCGATCTCGGAGTATTTCCTGAACGGGAGTTACGAGCTTGCCGGCGGCAAAAACGTCGTCAACGTTATCCTCGTCGACTTCCGGGGCTTCGATACGCTGTTCGAGATCATGGTGCTCGGCATCGCTTCGCTCGGCATTTACGGCATGATCAAGCTGGGCGCCCGGACGAAGCCCGAAGCCGGGAACGCACAGCAGGCGGCCGCAAACCCAAAAGGCTTCCCGCTCGTCAGCAACGACGTGATCCTGCGCACGATGTCGCGGGTGATCATCCTGATCATCATCACGTTCTCGCTCTATCTGTTCTTCGCGGGGCACAACAACCCCGGCGGCGGATTTATCGCCGCCTTGATGACCGCTTCCGCGCTGATCCTGCTTGCGGTATCGTTCGGCATGGATACGGTGCGCCGCGTCCTTCCGGTCAATTACCGGCTCATGACCGCGATCGGACTGTCCGTCGCGATTCTGACCGCTTCCGGTTCGTTCCTGTTCGGCGCTCCGTTCCTGAGCCATGCGTTCGGCCATTTCGACCTGCCGATTCTGGGCGATACCGAACTTGCGACCGCCGTCCTGTTCGATCTGGGCGTGTATCTGGCCGTCGTCGGCGTC
Source organism: Saccharibacillus sp. WB 17 (assembly GCF_008634075.2). Classification (NCBI taxonomy): domain Bacteria; kingdom Bacillati; phylum Bacillota; class Bacilli; order Caryophanales; family Paenibacillaceae; genus Saccharibacillus; species Saccharibacillus sp. WB 17. Next base: position 97,029 of record NZ_VPFK02000027.1, read on the forward strand.
GTCATGACTATCATTTTCAGCATAAAGGGGGAAGATTGACATGGAATGGATAATGGCAATCGCCGTCGGCCTGCTGTTTATGATCGGCGTCTATCTGATTTTGTCCAAAAGCCTGCTGCGGATCATTCTCGGCACGTCGCTGCTGACGCACGGCGTCCATCTGCTGCTGCTGACGATGGCCGGCCTGAAACGCGGCGCGGCTCCCGTCCTCGGCAGCGGCAGCGAGACTTATGCCGATCCCCTGCCGCAGGCGCTGATCCTGACTTCGATCGTAATCAGCTTCGGCGTGACCGCGCTCTATTTCGTCCTCGCTTACCGGGCGTACCAGACGCGCGGCACGGATGAGATCGATGCGGCGGACGAAGTCCGCGGCGGGGAGGGGGAATCTTGAACAATCTGCTTGTGCTGCCCGTCCTGCTGCCGATGGCCCTCGCCGTGTTTTTGATGTTTTTCCGCAAAAAAGTACGGCTGCAGCGAGCAATCGCCCTGGTCGGCGGGATCGCGAACGTCGCCGTCGCCGCATTCATCGTGCTCCGGGTACGGGAGTCCGGTATCCAGACGCTGCAATTCGGCGGCTGGGCGCCGCCTTACGGCATCGTGTTCGTGGCCGACCTGTTCGCCGCGCTGCTGGTGCTGGCCGCTTCGATTACCGGACTTGCCGTCTTGATCTATTCGTTCTCGACGATCGGCCGGGAACGCGAAGAACATTACTACTATACGTTCTTTCACTTCCTGCTCGTCGGCGTCTACGGTTCGTTCCTGACCGGCGACATCTTCAATCTGTTCGTCTTCTTCGAAGTGATGCTGATCTCGTCGTATGCGCTTATTACGCTCGGCGGTTCCCGGAAGCAGATGCGCGAAGCGCCCAAATATCTGCTGGTCAACATTCTGTCTTCGACGCTGTTCGTCGCCGCCGTCGCTTATCTGTACGCATCGGTCGGTACGCTGAATATGGCGCATCTGTCGGAGCGGATCGCCCAAGTCGGCCAGAGCGGGGTGCTGAATGTCGTCGCCGTGCTGTTCCTGATCGTGTTCTCGCTCAAAGCGGGACTGTTCCTGTTCTTCTGGCTGCCGGGTTCGTATGCGGCGCCGCCGTTCGCCGTGCGTGCGCTGTTCGGGGCGCTGCTGACCAAAGTGGGGCTGTACGCGATCGTTCGGACGTTCACGCTGATCTTCCCTTACGACGCTTCGCTGACGCATACGTGGATCGCCGGCATGGCCGCGGCCACGATGATGCTGGGCGGGATCGGCGCGGCCGCTTACCGCGACATTCCGCGCATCCTGAATTTTAACGTGCTGATCGGCGTCGGCTTCGTCGCGTTCGGTCTGGCGACGGGGACGCGCGACGGCATGGACGGCGTCGTCTTCTACATGCTGCACGACATTTTGTCCAAAGGATTGATGTTCGTCCTCGGCGGCATGCTGATCGCGGCGGCCGGAACCGATCACCTGGACGGCATGGGCGGACTGATCCGCAAACGTCCGGGACTCGGGTGGATGTTTTTCCTGCTGGCGCTTGCGCTGACAGGCATTCCGCCGCTCAGCGGCTTTGCGGGCAAAGTGCTGATCGTCCGCGGCGGCCTTGAAGACGGCATGTTGACGCTGTCGTTGGTCGCGCTGGCGTCCAGCCTGCTGACGCTGTACTCGCTTATCAAGATTTTCCGCGAAGCGTTCTGGGGCGTCGAGCCCGAAGCGGAGCCGGACGCGGAAGCTTCGACATCGACATCGAAATTAAAGTCAAAATCAACCCCGACAGCCCGTCCGGGCCTGCTGCCCAACGCAGCGGCCATCCTGCTGCTGCTGTGCGTCATCGCGCTCGGCGTAGGCGCGAATCTGTTATCCGGCTCCATCTCGCAGGCCGGGGAGACGCTGGCGAACCCGTCGCTCTATATCGAAGCCGTACTGAAGGAGTAGATCGACATGCCTTTTCAAATTTTACTGAATCTGATGATCGCTTTCGTCTGGATGATGCTGAACGGAAACTGGACTTTCTCCGGGTTTATCGTCGGCTACGTCCTCGGTATCCTGATTCTGCTCGTCGTGCGCAAATTCCGGCCGGAACCTTTTTACCTCACCAAGTTCTGGGCGGTTCTCAAGCTGCTGCTTATTTTCGGCCGCGAGCTGTTCATTTCCAGTTTCGACGTGATGGGCCGGATTCTGCGTCCCAAGCTCGATCTGCATCCCGGCATTTTCGAATACCGGACCGAGCTACGCTCCGATTGGGAAGTGACGATTCTGTCCTGCCTGATCTGTCTGACCCCGGGCACGCTGACGCTTGAAGTGTCGGGCGACAACGAGGTGCTGTACATCCACGCCATGAACATTACGGATGCGGACGAGATGGCGGACGGAATTCGGTCGACGTTCGAAAAAGCGATTATGGAGGTGACCCGATCGTGATAACGTTTGTATTGACGGCCGCTCTGGTCATTCTGACGCTTGCCGTGCTCGGCTGCATGTACCGGCTGATCGCCGGGCCGAGCCGTTCGGACCGCATCGCCGCGCTCGACACGATCGGCATCAATCTGCTGGCCATGATCGCCGTGTTCTGCATGCTGCTCGACACGCGCGCGCTGATCGAAATCATTCTCGTCATCGGCATTTTGACTTTTATCGGCACGACGGTGTTGGCCCGGTATATCGAAAGAGGGAGCGTGATCGAAGATGGCGACGATCGTTGAATGGATAGCTGCTCTGCTGGCGCTGGCCGGAGCCGTGTTCTGCGCGATCAGCGCGTTCGGCCTGATCCGCCTGCCCGACGTGTATCTTCGCTCGCATGCGGCGACCAAAAGCGCGGCGCTCGGCGTGCTGTTCATATTGGGAGGCGCTTTTGTGTACTTCTGGGCGGCGGACGGCGAGATCGACGTGAAGCTGCTGCTCGCGATCGTGTTCGTGTTCCTCACGTCCCCGGTGGCCGGTCATCTGAACGGGCGCGCGGCCTATCGTTCCGGCGTCAAGATGTGGACCGGCAGCGTGCGGGACGATTTCAAGGACGTGCTGGAGCAGGCGGGCGCTCCCGCGCCGGACACCACGTTGGAAAAAGAAGGGCCGAAACGGCCTTAAGCCGGGCCCGACCCGATCTGATCCGACCCATGCGGTCCAAAACACAAAAAGGCTTCGCCCTGTACAGGGCGAAGCCTTTTGTCGTTCGAATCGCGCAGACGGATACGGAAATTACACGGAAGGCGGACGGTCGTCTTTGGACAGCGACCAGCCCGGCGTGCGGCGCGCCACATCTTCGTCGGCCGGCAGGGCCGGCTGAGGCTGCGGACGTTCCGCTTCCCGCTCCGGCAGGCCGCTTCCGCCCGGCGGAGTGCCGTCCGCGGGACGCGGCTTGTCTTTGCGGTAGATCAGGTAGATGACCAGAGCGACGATCGCCGGCATCACGATCGAGACGATGCCCACGACGACGTAAGTCGCCGTGCCCATGAAGATCAGGCTGAGTCCCATCAGGATGCTGTCGAACACGACGTGCGCGAACATGGCCGTAATATAGCCGTAGCGCAGGAAGATGAAGCTGAACAGCAGGCCGAGGAACAGCAGCTCGATCGGCCGCGTGATGACGGGATAGATCGGGTACAGCGTATGGCCCAGCGCCCAGATCAGCGAAGTGATGATGCTGGCCAGCACGGTGCTGCGCACGATCTTTTTGACCATCGGAATACCGAACAGCCGGTAGATCGCTTCTTCGGAGATGCCGGCCATCCAGGCCAGAATCGGGAACAGCCACGGATACATCATATTGTAGGTGGACTGGGAATCGTCGGTCGTCGAGAACACGCCGAGCGTGCGTTCGAGCACGAAGAAGAGCACGGCCTGCACCGCGAGCAGAATCAGCGCCCACAGATAGCCGGTCTTGACCGATTCCCAGACATGGCGTCCGTAAGCGGGTTCCCCGCGGCGCGCCCACATGTTGCGTCCCTGGCTGCGCCACATGGCGTCTCCGGCGACGAACGAGAAATACAGCGACGCTGCCATGAAGAAGCCCAGAACGACCTGAAGCAGGAGCGTCACGATGAACATGAAGTCGGAATAGTTCGCGCCTTCGAAGTACGGACGCGAGTTCCATACGGAGAAGACCGAGACCGCGTAGTAGAACAGCGACAGGAACAGGCCGCGGGTGAACGAAGCGTGTCTTTTCAGCACGAAGGCGTAGATGATGGCGAGCACGCCCAGCACGAACGTGAGCAGCATGTAGCCGCCGTAGGTCATGATCTCCGCCCAGCTTTTCTGTCCGTTGACGTACGACGTGTACGAAGCCGGCACGCTGAAGTTCGCCCGGATCGAAGCGACTTGTTCGTCTTCGAACGTCGCGTTGACGTTCAGCACGCTTTCGCCGACTTTGGCGGAAGAAGACGTATAAGCGAGGCCGAAATCGTCGTCGGCGGAAGTGCGCTCAAGCTCCGCCGGGTCCAGGCCGAGCTTCTGCAGGAGCGGCAGGGCGATCTTCTCTTTGTCTTCGGCCAGCAGCGTCTGGTCTTCGAGCGGTGCCGGCGGCACATTCCCTTCCGTCAGCTGCTCGGCGTAATCGGCCGGCAGATCGTTGAAAGCGACGACCCGGCCGGACTGCGCGCCCACGTCGATCGAGAGCTTGCGCTCGATGCCGCCTTCGTCGTACTCGTAAGCGACGCGGAACATCTCGTACGGGAAACGCTCGGCATAGCTTGCGTCGTATTCGCCGGTCAGCCCTTCGCGGGACAGGTAGCCGTACAGGTCCGAGTCGCTGCGATAGCTGACCACAGGACTGCCGAGCGGCGCGGAGATGCCGAGCTCGTCGGCAGCGAACGCCGTTGCGGCCGTCGCCGCCTGCTGCTCGCTGACCAGCGAGTAGGCTTCCTGCTGGGTCATGTCGCTCTGGAACAAGGTCGTGAAGTTGAAGAGGAAATAAACGACCAGCGCGATGGCCGCGGCCAGGCCGAGTCTTTTGTAATTCACGCGCAAAATGCGCTGCTGCGGGTCTGTCATGGTTCTCCCCCTTGCTTGATTTCGTACCGGAAAGCCGGATACCTTTCTCTAAAATACCATATTCCGAAAGTCCGATACCACAACGGGGCTTCGCCGATCGCTTTCCTGCCCAAATCGTAGTTGTGGGAAGAGAGCGCGTGCGCATATAATAGGACGACTGCTTTCATTAAATGGACGAAGTTCGCAACAGAAAGGGGAGGCGCGAAGAAATGGCAATGGCGGTTCCCAAGTTAAGATTCGCTCCGCCGCAAATTTTGGCGATCGGCTATGCGGTGCTGGTGCTGCTCGGCACGCTGCTGCTGAGGCTTCCGGTGGCCAACCACACCGGGCAGCCGCTGCCGCTGATCGACGCCTTTTTCACCGCGACGTCCGCCGTCTGCGTGACGGGGCTCGTCGTGGTCGATACCGGCACGTTTTTCAATGCGTTCGGCCAGACGGTCATTATCGTCTTGATTCAGATCGGCGGCCTCGGCTTCATGACGATGGCCACGCTGTTCGCGCTGGTGTTCCAGCGCCGCCTCTCGCTGCGCGACCGCCTGCTGCTGCAGGAAGCGATGAACCAGGGCTCGGTCGAAGGCATCGTGCGGCTGATCCGTCGGGTACTGTATTATTCGCTCGCGATCGAAGCGGTCGGAGCACTCTTGTTCGCCATTCGGCTCGCTTTCGACATGCCGCTCGGCCGGGCGCTCTATTTCGGCATTTTTCATTCGGTTTCTTTTTTCAACAATGCGGGCTTCGATATCTTCGGCGATTTCCGCAGCCTGACCGATTACGCGGACGACCCGGTCATGAACCTCGTCTCGGTCGGGTTGATCGTAAGCGGGGGACTTGGGTTCATCGTCCTGTCCGATCTGGCCGATTACCGGCACAAAAAGAAGCTGTCGATGCACTCCAAAGTCGTCCTGTCCACGACGGGGCTGCTCATTGTGTTCGGAGCCGTCATCATCCTGCTGTTCGAATGGGGCAATCCGGGCACGCTTGGCGGCATGGACTGGGGAGGTCGGCTATGGGGCGCGCTGCTGCAATCCGTCACGCCGCGTACGGCGGGCATCAATTCCGTGGATCTCACCCAGCTGCATCAGGCGACGCATTTCCTGCTGCTGATCCTGATGTTTATCGGCGCTTCGCCCGGCTCGACGGGCGGCGGGATCAAGACGACCACGTTCGCGGTGACGATCGGCGCCATGATCGCGATGATGCGCGGACACGAAGACGTCGTCTTTTTCCGGCAGCGTCTGGCCCGCGAACGTATCCTCAAAGCGCTGTCGATCATTCTGCTCGCGCTTGCGCTCGTGATCGGCGTCGCCATGCTGCTGTCCGCGACCGAAGGGCATGATTTCATGGTCGTGCTGTTCGAGACGACTTCGGCGTTCGGGACGGTCGGCTTGTCGCTCGGGCTGACGCCCGAGCTGTCCACGTTCGGCAAAATCATGATCGCGCTGACGATGTTCGCCGGCCGGGTCGGCCTGCTGACGCTCGTGTACGCGCTCAAGCCGAGAAAAACGTCCGAGAAATTCCGGTATCCCGAAGGCAAAATTATTATTGGTTAAGGAGATGCATCCGCATTGGGCACACAACAATTCGTAGTGATCGGACTGGGGCGCTTCGGCATGAGCCTCGGCATGGAACTGATCGAGCTCGGGTATGAAGTCATGGGCGTCGACCGCAGCGAGGAAGTGGTCGAAGAAGTCGGCGGCCGCTTCACGTATGCGGCGGTTGCGGACGCGACGGACGAAGAAATGCTGCGTTCGCTCGGCATTCGCAATTTCGACTGCGGCATCGTCGCGATCGGGGAGAATATGCAGACGAGCATCCTGGCCGCGATTCTGCTCAAGGAACTCGGCGTCAAAAAGGTGGTCGCCAAAGCGATCACCGTCCTGCACGGGCGGGCGCTGGAGAAGATCGGCGTCGACCAGGTCATTTTCCCGGAGCGCGATATGGGCATCCGCGTGGCGCACCAGCTCGTGACGCCGAACCTGCTCGATTACATCAAGCTGTCGGACGATTATTCGATCGTGGAGATGCGGGTGCCGACCTGCCTGAATTCGCGCACGGTGGCGGACCTGAATTCGCGCAGCCGCTTCGGCTGCACGATCGTGGCGCTGCGCACCGAAGCCGGCGTGACGATCGCGCCGACGGCGCTCGACCGGATGCACGAAGGAGACGTGATGGTCATCGCGGGCCCGAACGACCGGATCGAGCAGTTCGAGCGCGAAGTGGTCAATATCGAAGAATAAGAGGCTGCGACGCAGGTCAATCGCGGCGGCCAAAAGCGGAATCCGGAGCGAAAGCTTATCGGATTCCGCCCTTTTTTGCTTTTTTATCTGTAAACGCTTCCTTATATAGAGGTCTAGAGAGATATGAGAACGCAGTGAGAACGCCGCAGCGGCGCGTCCCGGCGCCACCAACCCGGCAAGCGCGCGCTTTTGATCGGTTGTTGAGTCGTTAACGTTTACGCACGCTTACATATACTATGCAGGAATTTTTTGTTTTCAAAAAGACGTCATATTGGTTCCATTCTCCGAATTTTTGGGGTAACATAAAAGGGTAGTCGCTTTGTTCACGAAGAAAGGGTATGGCGTGAAAATTTTCTGTTTTTCGGGCTTTCGGGTGGGGAAAACGGCAGGGCGGCAAATTCCTTTATGGAATTTATGAAAACGTTCTAATTAAAGGGCATTTTGCGGCATGGAGGAACCCGTTTCCGAAAAGCGGCGGAATGTCGAACGATGAAAGGGGACGGTTCGGCAGATGAAAGGTTACTACGCCAGAAAGGTACACTCATTATTGGGGGTTGTTCCGCTAAGCTTTTTTATCCTCACTCACGCGATTACCAATTTCGGGGCGTATGAAGGCGGAGATCAAGGGTTCCGGGACTCGGTAAGCAGAATCAACGATCTACCGCTTGTTATTTTCCTTGAAATATTTGTAATTTGGCTTCCGCTGCTCTTTCACGGCGTGTACGGACTTTACATTGCTTATCAAGCGCAGCCCAATCTCGGACATTTCAAGACCGAGCGCAACTGGCGCTTCGTGCTGCAGCGGGTCAGCGGCGTAGTCGCTTTCGTATTCATCATTTGGCATGTGTACACGACCCGTTTACAGATCCTTTTCGGCAATGCGACTCATGACGATCTCGGCGGCATAATGCATGAACTGGTTACGCAGCCCGGTTTCTTCGTTTTCTTCACGATCGGAGTCATTGCAACGACTTTCCACTTCGCCAACGGCGTATGGGCGTTCCTGGTCAGCTGGGGCATTACGGTCGGTCCGCGCGCACAGCGCATCTCTTCTTACATCTGCATGGGTCTGTTCGTAGTCGTGACGGCCCTGTTCATGCTGTCGCTGTTCGCTTTCCGCGATGATCAGTTCGCGAACACGGCACAAGTATTGACGACTTTGAAAACAATGATCGGTTAAGGGGGACTCAATCAGACATGGCAAAATCCGGACTTATTATCGTCGGCGGAGGGCTTGCGGGTCTCATGGCAACCGTCAAAGCGGCCGAAGCCGGCGTTCCCGTACAGTTATTCTCCGTCGTTCCCGTCAAGCGTTCGCACTCCGTGTGCGCGCAGGGCGGCATCAACGGCGCGGTCAATACAAAAGGCGAGGGCGACTCGCCGTGGCTCCATTTTGACGATACCGTCTACGGCGGAGACTTTCTCGCCAACCAGCCTCCGGTCAAAGCGATGTGCGACGCCGCTCCCGGCATCATCCACCTGATGGACCGGATGGGCGTCATGTTCAACCGCACGCCGGAAGGCCTGCTCGATTTCCGCCGCTTCGGCGGCACGAAGTTCCACCGCACGGCGTTCGCCGGCGCGACGACGGGCCAGCAGCTGCTGTATGCCCTCGACGAGCAGGTACGCCGTTACGAGGCCGCCGGCCTCGTGACCAAGTACGAGAACTGGGAATTCCTTGGCGCGGTACTGGACGACGAAGGCGTATGCCGCGGCGTCAGCTCGCAGAACCTGCGCACGATGGAGATTCAGACGTTCGTCGCGGACGCCGTCATCCTGGCGACCGGCGGACCCGGCATCATTTTCGGCAAAACGACCAACTCGGTCATCAACACCGGTACCGCGGCCAGCGCCGTATACCAGCAGGGCGTTCATTACGCGAACGGCGAATTCATCCAGATTCACCCGACAGCCATTCCCGGCGACGACAAGCTGCGCCTCATGTCCGAATCGGCGCGCGGCGAAGGCGGCCGGATCTGGACGTACAAAGACGGCAAGCCGTGGTATTTCCTCGAAGAGAAATATCCGTCTTACGGCAACCTCGTTCCGCGCGACATCGCGACGCGCGAAATCTTCAATGTCTGCGTAGATCAGAAGCTCGGCATCAACGGCGAGAACATGGTCTATCTGGATCTGTCGCACAAAGACCCGAAAGAACTCGACGTCAAACTCGGCGGCATTATCGAGATCTACGAGAAGTTCATGGGCGACGATCCGCGCAAAATCCCGATGAAAATCTTCCCGGCCGTACATTATTCGATGGGCGGCATGTGGGTCGACTATAACCAGATGACGAATATTCCGGGCCTGTTCGCGGCCGGCGAATGCGAATACCAGTACCACGGTGCGAACCGTCTCGGCGCCAACTCGCTCGTCTCGGCGATCTACGGCGGCATGATTGCCGGCCCGAAAGCGGTCGAGTATATCAAAGGCCTCAAGAAATCGGCGGCCGATCTGTCGAGCTCGCTGTTCGACGCCAGCACAGCCAAGCACCAGGGCAATTACAACCGACTGCTCGGCATGGACGGCGGTACGGAGAACTCGTACGTGCTGCACCGCGAACTGGGCGAATGGATGACCGACAACATGACGGTCGTACGCTACAACGACAAGTTGGAGCAGACGATCAACAAGATCAAGGAACTGAAGCAGCGCTACGGCAAGATCAACATGATGGATACGGCCAAATGGAACAATTCCAGCGTAGCCTTCACCCGTCAGCTCTGGAACATGCTGGAGCTGTCCGAAGCGATGACCAAAGGCGCGCTTCTGCGCAACGAAAGCCGCGGCGCGCACTACAAACCGGACTTCCCGGTACGTAACGACGAAGAGTTCCTGAAGACGACCAAAGCGGCCTGGACGCCGGACGGCCCGAGTATTTCCTACGAGGAAGTCGACGTGTCCCTGATCCCGCCCCGCGTCCGCGATTACTCGAAAGATTAATCGCGTTTCGAAGAAACGCGCGGCCTTAACCGAGATTTCGAAGAAAGCTCGTGGGCAATCGTGTTTCACAGAAACGCGCGACTCAGCGAAGTTTCGAAGAAACTTGCCAGTAATCGCGTTTCACAGAAACACTCAGTTGTCCATATCCAAGCGAATGGGGGAGAACGACCATGGCGGATACACCAACCGTGCCACAACCAACTCAGAATACAGCCAGAAAAGTCAAATTTGTGATCACCCGTCAGGATACGCCGGAAGGCAAGCCTTACGCCGAAGAATTTGACCTGCCTTACCGTCCGGGCATGAACGTTATCAGTGCCCTGATGGAGATCCAGCGCAATCCGGTCAACTCGAACGGCGGCTCCACGGCACCCGTGTGCTGGGAATCGAACTGTCTGGAAGAAGTGTGCGGAGCCTGCTCGATGGTTATCAACGGCAAGCCGCGCCAGGCGTGCTCGGCGCTCGTCGATCAGCTGGAACAGCCGATCCGCGTCGCTCCGATGGCGACCTTCCCGGTCGTGCGCGACCTCGTTATCGACCGCAGCCGGATGTTCAACGCGCTGAAAAAAGTCAAAGCGTGGATTCCGATCGACGGCACTTACGATCTCGGCGCGGGACCCCGCATGCCGGAGAAGAAGCGCCAATGGGCGTATGAACTGTCCAAGTGCATGACTTGCGGCGTGTGCCTGGAAGCCTGTCCGAACGTCAACGACAAGACGGACTTCATCGGTCCGGCGGCCTTGTCGCAGGTTCGCCTGTTCAACGCCCACCCGACGGGCGAGATGAACGCCGACGACCGTCTCGACACGCTGATGGAAGGCACGGACGGCATCGAAGGCTGCGGCAACTCGCAGAACTGCGTACGCGCCTGCCCGAAAGGCATTCCGCTGACGACTTCGATCGCCGAGCTGAACAAGCAGACGACGAAGCGCATGTTCAAACGCTGGTTTGCGCAGTAAGCGTCCGGCAGCGGCTTCAAGCCGGAGGCGATAACGAATCCGAGAAACCCGCTGCCGGGTTTCTCGGATTTTTGGCGTCCGGCGAAGAACGAAGCCGCGGCAAGCCCGCGTTATTGCGTTTCATGGTACACTGGAACAGAGACTGCGGCTGCCCGGCCCATGCGCGCCGGAGCGGCTTTGCACCGAACGAAATCAAGGATGGAGCCTGATTCCCATGATTGTGGAGAAACCTTATACCCGCACATCGATTGCGGAAGAAGCGCGTGCGCTCGGCATTCAGCCGGGCACCGTGCTGCTGGTGCATTCGTCGCTCAAAGCGATCGGAGGCTGGATCGCCGGCGGAGCGGAAGCCGTCGTGCTCGGGCTGGAAGACGCGCTCGGCGAAGACGGAACGCTCGTCATGCCGACGCAGTCGTCGAATCTGACCGATCCGGCGATCTGGATGAATCCGCCGCTCGATTCCCGGTGGTGGGATCTGGTGCGGGCAGAGATGCCGCTGTACGACCCCGACCTGACGCTTACGAGCGGCATGGGGGCCGTGCCGGAAACGTTCCGCAAACAGCGCGGCACGCGGCGCAGCGGCCATCCGCACGTATCTTTTGCGGCCCGCGGGCCGCAGGCGGCCGCCATTACCGACCGGCATCCGCTGGCGTACGGGCTGGGCGAGGAATCGCCGCTCGGCCGCCTGTACGAGCTGGACGCGTTCGTGCTTATGCTGGGCACCGGATACGACAAGAATACGTCGTTTCATCTGGGCGAATACCGGGCCGATTACCGGGGCAAAAAAGAACTGCGGCCGACAGCCAAAGTACAGGGAGCCGACGGCCCGGAATGGGTGAAGTTTTCCGATATCAACTTCGATTCGTCCGATTTTGAACGAATCGGCGTGGACTTCGAAGCGGAGAAAGGCGCGGAAATTCGGCGCGGACGAATCGGACGCGCCGAGTGCCGGCTGGTTCGCCAGCGGAGCCTGGTCGATTACGCCGCGCGCTGGCTGGAATTGTATCGCTGAGCGAAGAACGAGGGGGAACATAGAGATGGCGGACAAAGAAAGAATCGCCGGCAGCCTGCCGGACTGGCTGCCGATCCGGACGGATCGGCTTGAGCTGCGCATTTTGACCAAAGAAGATATTCGCAGCTGGAGCCGCAGCGCGGACGATACCGAAGTGAACCGGTATCTCGCTTCGGCGGGACGAACGTTCGGCGTCGGCAATCCGGATCGCGTATACCGGCAGATCGAAGAATCGTATCGCAGCCTGAGCGCGCTGCATTTGGGCGTCTTCCTGCACGGCGGCACGGACATTATCGGGCTGTGCTCGTTCCAGCGCTGGGACGCCCGGGGCGGCAAAGCGGAGCTCGGTTTCGCGCTGTCGCACGAATACTGGGGCAAAGGGTATGCGACCGAAGCGGCGGACGCGATGGCGGCTTTCGGGTTCGAGCATCTGGAACTGGAGCGGATTCAGGCGCGCTGCTTCGTCAAGAACGGCGCGTCGCTGCGCGTGCTGGAGAAGATCGGCATGGAACGCCAGCACCGGCCGGAATTCGGTTTCGGCGTGAAGCGCCGCGACGACGAACTGGGCATCGTCGTGTTCACGTTGACGCGCGAAAAGCTGGAAGCGGAAGCCTGAATGTAAAAGCCAAACGTCGGAAAAACGAATTTTTGGCGCGAAAACGGCTTTGTCACACAAATGAAATATAAGCGCAACTGTTCTCTAACATGTATGGGGTATAAATAAGACATGACCCCCTTTTGAAATAGAAGTGACTAGACCCGGATAACTATCCGGGTCCTTTTTTTGCGTTTTTTTCGGTATAACTGCCGCTCCATAACGAAAAGGCTCCGGGAAACTCCCCGAAGCCCGACCGCCTTGCGGCCTGATCCGTCCGACGCTTTTTATTCCTTGACCGAACCGAGCGTGATGCCGTGAATGAAGTAACGCTGCAAAAAAGGATACACGATCATGACCGGGAGCATGGCCACGAAGATCTTGGCGGCATCGAGCGTCCGGTTGGACAATTCCGACAGCCTGCGGTACTGGTCTTCGCTCATGGTAGCCGGGTCGACGGAGACAACCATCTGCTGAATATAAGTCTGAAGCGGATAATACTGCTCGCGCGTCATGAAGATCAGTCCGTACAGAAACTCGTTCCAATGGTATACGATACTGAACAAGGTGATGGTGGCCAGCACGGGCACCGCCAGCGGCAAATAGATTTTGATCAGCGAATACCAGGGACCCGCTCCGTCGACCAACGCCGCTTCGTCCAGTTCCTTGGGCAGATTCCGGAAGAAGTTGACGGTCAAAATGACGTTGAACACGAGCGTCTGCGCGCCTCCTACGAGCACGAGCGCCCAGATGCTGTTCAGCATGCCCAGCTCTTTGACGGTCAGGTAGAGAGGGATCAGGCCGCCGTTGAACAGCATGCAGAAGACGAGAATCCACATCAGCGGGCCTCGGGCCCGGAACTGCCGCGAACTGCGCGAGAGCGGATAAGCCATGAGCAGCACGACGACGAAATTGAGTGCGGCTCCGAGCACGACGCGCTGGACCGAGATCCAGAAGGAGCCGAAAAATTGCCCGTCTTTCAAAATTTGCGCGTAAGCATTCAGGTTGAAGCCGACCGGCCACAGCCATACTTGTCCGGAAGCGGCCGCCGAATTCGAGCTGAGCGACAGCGCCAGCGTGTACCAGATCGGCAGCACGCAGCTTAGGGTGATTGCGATCAGGATGACCAACAGCCCGATATCCGTGAGGCGCGACCCCCAGGTTCTGTCCCGAATCATAAACGCACCTCCCGCATGGATTTAGAAAATCCGATAATGGATCAGCCGATAAGCCAGATAATACGAGACGCTGATCAGAATGAAGCCGATGACGGACTTGAGCAGCCCGACGGCGGTCGCCAGTTCGTACTGCAGATTGAGCAGGCCGGTCCGGTAGACCCAGGTGTCGATAATGTCGCCGGTCGAGTAGACGAGCGGATTGTACAGATTGAAAATCTGGTCGAAGCCGGCGTTCAGCACGTTGCCGAGGCTGAGGACGGCCAACAGAACGACGGTGGTGCGAATGCCGGGCAAAGTGATATGCCATAAGCTGCGCCAGCGGCTTGCGCCGTCCATGCCGGCCGCTTCGTATAAGGCGGGATTGATGCCCGTAAGCGCCGCCAGATAAATGATGGTATTGAATCCGAACTCTTTCCAGACGTCGCTGCCGACGACCAGCCACGGAAACAGCTCCGCTTGGGCGAAAAACAGCACGGGCTCAAAACCGAGCAGTGCTCCGAGCTGATTGATCGGACCGTTGTACGAGAAAATGTCCAGTACGATGCCACCGAGGATGACCCAGGAGAGGAAGTGGGGAAGGTACACGACCGTCTGAATCCAGCGTTTGAGAATCATTTGGCGCAGCTCGTTGAGCATGAGCGCGAACACCAGCGGCACGACGAGATTGGTGACGATTTTGAGTACCGCGATAATGAGCGTGTTCACGAAGACTTCGCGGGTGTCCTTCAGCACGAACATGTAGCGGAAATGTTCCAGCCCGGCCCAATCCGAGCCGAATATGCCTTTGCCGGGATTGAAATATTGAAAAGAAATCGCGATTCCGAACATCGGAACGATGCTGAACACGATCAGCCATAGATAGCCGGGCAGCAGCATCAGATAATAGTGTTTGTCGAAGCCTTTGATCCGCATCCGTCAAAACTCCTTTCCGCACCGCGGCCTTACTGTTGAAGCGCTTCGGCTACTTCTTTGGTGATCTGTTCGCCGCCCTGGCGCTTCCAGTCTTCGACGAACTGGTCGAAGCTGTCGACCGAAGCTACGCCCATGACGATTTTGAGGAACATCTCGTCTTCCATCTTTTTGAGGTTGACCCACCGGCTTTCCATCAGCGGCGTCTGCTCATAGATCAGGCTTTTGACTTTTTCCATCTCCGTCTCGACGAGCGGATTGCCGCCGACCATGATCGAATAGGCGCGGGTCCATGCACCCCAATCGGCATCCGGCGTCCAGGTGCCGATATTCCATTGGTCGTACGGTTCCTGCTTGATGGTCTTGATCGCGTCCAGATCGGAAGGCAGCAGCTTGTACGATTTGGCGTCGGCAAAATCTTCTTTGGTCTTGGTGCCGGCGAGCACTTCCTTGATGGCTTTGTTCGTGAATTCGATTTCGTCCGAAGGCGCGAACACGACGCGCAGCGGATAGAAGCCGGGACCGCCTTTGCTCGGGTCGAACGTATTCTCCATTTCGTTCTTGAACAGATTGTTCAGCATCTTCATCGGGATTTCGGGATGCTCGTAATCTTTGCGCACTACGACGAATTCGGTAGAAGGGGTCGCGGCATGCGGCCGGAAAGCCCCGTCGGCGTTAAGCGGCAGCGCATACGCCTGCCAGTCCGCTTCGGCGTCGTTTTTGACGGCATTGGTGAGCGGGCCGTAACCCATCCACCAGGGAGCGAAGAACATCCCCGACTTGCCGTTGATGATCGGTTCGTCGGACGCTTCGCGCACCGCCATTTCCGGATCGATCAAGCCTTTTTTGTACAGATCCTGCAGTCCGGCGAGCGCTTCCTTGGTTTCAGGCAGGGTCGAGCCGTAGACCGGATTGCCGCTCCCGTCTTCCAGCCAGAAGCCCGGGAAAGCGCCATACGCGGAGAAGATCGCGTCGAAGCCGTACAGATTGTTTTTGGATTCCAGGAAATTGGCGTACATTTTGCCGTCGCCGCTTTGCGGGCCGGAAATGCCGATCGTATCGGCTGTGCCGTTGCCGTCGGGGTCCTGCTCGACGAAAGCGCGGGCAACGGTTTCGAGCTCTTCCATCGACTTGGGCGGCTCAAGACCGAGCTTGTCGAGCCAGTCCTGACGAACCCATAAAATGTGGATGCCGTCCGCGTCGGCCTGCACGCCCGGAATGGCATACATTTTGCCGTCGAACGTAACCGACTTCAGCGCGGCTCCGTTCGTTTTGTCCACGATGTCTTTGATTTCGGGGGACGCATAGCGTTCGTACACTTCCGTCAGATCGGCAAGCTGTCCGGCGGCGACCATCTGCCGCAGTTCCACGGCATTGACGACGAGCGCGTCCGGCAGATCGTTGCTGGCGATAGCCAGGCTGATTTTCTGGCGCATGTTGGCGGCGGAAGCGGTAAAAGCATGCTCGACCCGGACGTTCAGCGCTTCTTCGACTTGACGCGTGTACTGGTTGTCGAGCGGCGTATCTTCGGCCGGAAGATCTTTGTCGGTCGGATCGACCTGCATGCCGATACTGATCGTCGTCGGTTCTTCGTAGCGTCCGTAAGGATCGGCCGGTTCGGTATTTTGCGCTTTGGCTTCCTCCGGTGTGGCGTCGGCCGGCGTCTCCGCGCCGCTGCACGCTCCGAGCATCAGGACTGCCGAGAGCAGCACGATCCATGAGGCTTTGACTGTTCGCTTCATGACGTTCCCCTTCTTTCTGTGCAAGATGGATGAGATAGCTATAATTTAGCACAAAGAAACCGCTTTCAAGGATAGAGAGCGGTCGTTGATCCGGTAAGGCAAATGCTTGAAATCAGTCGGAAATGCGGAATCGCCGGACAAATCTCTACCTGTTCAGCGGACATTAGTCCCTTCCGGCAGATGGCGCTGACGAAATTCGCTGGGCAGCAGACCGGTTTGTTCCCGGAAAATGCGGCTGAAATATTTCTCGTCGGCGTATCCGATACGCTCGGCGACCCACTGCACCGTATTACGCGTCTCGGCCAGCAGCGTGCAGGCCCGGTCGATCCGTTTCTGCCGCACATATTCGTTGAACGTGACGCCCAGGATGTCGCGAAAGCATTGACTGAAGTAGCTTCGGCTCATGTTGACTTCCTGCGCCAGCTGCCCCGCCTGAAGCGGCTCGGACAGTCGCTCGTGCACCAGCGCGGCGGCTCGCGTCACGCTTGCCCGTACCTCGACGGAGTAGAGCCGCGAACCGAGCGCGATGCCCAGCTGTTCGCGAACCCGGCGCAGGAAACTTTCCGCTTCGTACCAAGTCCCGATCCGCCCCGGCAGTTCCAGACGCCGCCCGGACGCCGCTTCGTAAACCGCGTTCCAGGCGTATCCCCAGCCGAGCAGCTCGCCGTGCAATCTCGCGGCGGGAAGGCGAAGCGAAGCCAGATCCGCCAGCAGTCCTTCAAAAGCTTCGGCGTCATGCACCCAGCCCAGCCGGGTACCGCGATGCAGCAGCTCCCGCAAAATCTGCGGCTGCGTCCCGTGCGGTATGCCGGACTCCGGGTCCGCCGCTTGTCGCCAATCGGCAAAATCGAGCACGTAAGCCTTTTTGCCCGGCTGCTGCGCGTAGAACCATTCTCCGTCCAGGTAGGCGGACAGGCCTGCCGCTATTTCGGAAGTGCCGAATCCGTGCAGACCGTTTAGACGCAGCAGGCTGCAGCCCGGACGGGGATCGCTTAGTGTCAGGTTCAGGGTATCCGCCAGCCGTTCGTCTTCCGCAGCGTCGAGAGCCAGCCACGCGGCAAGGCGGGGAACGGACTTGAAATCGGGCGCGCGAAAATCCGTGGTCATACGGTCGATCGCGTCCTTGAGCTGCGCTTCTTCGCCGCCGATCAGCGCATAGCCGCCGTCGCTCGGAGAAGCATGTTCGAAGGAGCGGCTGTTTTTGTTTTGTTCACTGTCGATCCGCGAGCGGATTCGCCGAAGTACTTCCTCGAAGCGCTCCTCTTCAAGCTGTACTTTGGCGATGTAATCGATTGCTCCGAGCCTGAGCGCTTCCTGGATGTAAGAGAAATCCTGATGCAGCGTCAGCACGACGATAAATATTTGGGGATAACGTTTTCGGACATGCCGCATCAATTCGAGTCCCGACATGACCGGCATTGCCAAATCGGTCAGCAGCAGATCCACTTCCTGCGTCTCCAGCAGCTCCAGCGCTTTCTCGCCGTTTCGGGCTTCGCCGACGACGCGCAGTCCGAAATCCGCCCACGGCATCGTCGAAATCAAGCCTTGGCGCACGAGCTTGTCATCATCCACGACCAGTACGTTCAGCATCCGCTGATCCCTCCTTCTGGGGCTCGTCCGTTTCGTCCGGCAGCAGCAGGCTCACGGCCGTCCCGCGGCCCGGTACGCTTTCCAGGCGAAGTTCCGCCCGTCCTTCGTAATACGATTCGATCATGCGTTTGACGTAATTCATCCCGATGCCCATGCCTACTTTTTCATGGGCAGGCTTCTGCTCGTCCAAGAGCCGTCGGATCTCCGTTTCGGAAATGCCGCCCCCGTTGTCGCGAATCACGAGCTCGATCATGCCGTGTTCGCGTTTGACGTCTACCTGGATATGCCCGTCGTCGTCCAGACCGTGGTACAGCGCGTTTTCCACGAGCGGCTGCAGGATGAAGCGCGGTACCGGAACGTCCAGCACTTTATCTTCGACCCGAATGCGTACGTCAAAATCGAAATCGTACCGGATCTGCTGCAAAATCAAATACTGGCGCAGCGAGTCGATCTCTTCGCGAATGGTCGAGACCTGCCCGAGTTTGCCGAGGTTGTAATAAAGCAGTCGGTTCAAAGAGACGAGCAGTTTGTCGATCTCTTTTTGTCCGTTGATTACGGCCAGCCAGTGCGCCGTATCCAAAGTGTTCATCAAAAAGTGCGGATTGATCTGATACAGCAGCTTCTCCACTTCGAGATCCGCCCGGCGCTTTTCTTTTTGTTCCACTTCGTGGATCAGCTCGGCGATCTGGCGTTTCATATGATGGAACTGCTGCTGCAAATATTGGAATTCCGGAATCCGGCTGGGCGGGGAAGGAGGATCGAAGCGGCTGCCGACGACGTCTTTCATCTCCCGGTGGAACCGGTTAAGCGGTTCGTACACCATTTTCCAGAGCAGCCCGGCCGTTCCGAGTCCCACCGCGAGGAAAAGCAGCAGCAGCATCGTCATGATTTGGACCCAACGGCGTTTTTCGGCTTCGTAATCGCTTTTGGGAATCAGCGATACGATGCTCCATCCCTGATTGCTCGTGCCTTTGAACCAATAATAATTGCCGACCAACCCGGAAGAGGGAGTTTCGCCGCCGGCCTTTTTTTCGACAAGAGCGTCCGGACGGAAAAAGCTGTTCTCGGCGAAGGTTTCGGGGCGTTCGCTGTAGGCGATACGTCCGGAGTTGTCCAGAATCAGATGCGAAGACGTTTTGACGATATGGTCGCTGTTCAAAATGTTCTGGGTCAGCTTGAAACCCGACTCCATGTATACGTACACATTGTCTCGCCCGGGCAGATTGACTTTTCGCAGCGCCGACAGTACGTATTGGTCGTTAAAGCGGTCTTTGCTAATATGCGGGCCGTAATAGGAAATGCCGTAATATCCCGCCAGCAGAGGCAGTTCCTCGGGATCGAAATCGCCGCGGAGCCCGGCATTCGCGAACAGCATACGTTTTTCGTCGGCAAAATAATACATAACGAAACCGGTCGTCGGATTGGTGAACGTAATCAGGTTCAATTCGCTTTGGAGGTCTTCGATCAGCGCGGCGCGGTCATAAGCCTGTTCGGCTGCCAGATATTGTTCCAGTAAACGGCCGACGCTGCCCGGATAGGCTAACTGCTGCGAGACGTGATTCAAGTTGCTGATGGTATTTTCAAGCGAAAGCTGGACCTGATGCAGATTGCTCTGCACGCCCAGATTCAAATTGTCGGCCAGAATCACGGAAATGGTACGATGCGAGACCAGGGTGGTGATCGCGAACGGAATGATGACGCCTGCCGCAAAGATCAGAATAATGCGTTTTTTCAACGTAAGACGTTCTTGTTTCGGCCAAAGTAAGCGCTTGCGAAAAACGCGGCCTGTCATCGCATCCCCGTCCTTTCTTCCGGAATCAATCAAATTGTAACCGATGGGGCAAAAGTGCGCAATTTGGAAATCGGATCATACGGCAGACCTGTCGCACGATCGGAAAAAGAAGAAGGGAACGAGGAAAATGGAAGAAGGGAACGAAGAAAATAGAGTAAAAAGACCCCGTCCGACGCTGCTGCGCGAAATCGGAGTCTTTGAACGGGCTGCGGCCCGCTTGGGTAAAAGTTTCCGCTCCGCAGCGTCTTCCGCTTACAGCGGAACGCTGACCGGCCGGCGCTGCTTGACGTAGATCCATTCCTTGAAGCCGATCTCCCGCAGCTTGGCGGCGACCGCTTCGAAGTCTTCGCCGACGCGCGACGGCTTGTGGGCGTCCGAGCCGAACGAGATCGAGACGCCGTAATGCAGCGCGCGCTCCAAAATGGCGTCCGACGGATACCAGCCGCCGCAGTGCTTGGTGCCGCCCGACGTGTTCACTTCGATCGCGAGGCCGTGCTCGCCGATCGTTCTGAGCGCCGATTCCACCGCGGCTTCGGCCGGAATATCGGAGAAAGCCGGGTAGTAGCCTTTCATCGCGTCGATATGGCCGAGGATCTGGAACATGCCGCTGCGCGCCGAAGCTTCGATCAGGCGGTAATAGTCCCGTTTGGCTTCGATCGCAAGTTCTGCCGGAACGTCGGTCCAGCGATTGCGGTCGAAGATGCTTTTGCCGCCGCTGATATGCACCGAGCCGATAACGTAATCGAACGGATAACGCTCGATCGCGTCGCGGTACACCTGTTCATGCTCGGTAAAATAGTCGGATTCGATGCCGAGCAGCACGTCGATCCGGCCTTCGTATTCTTTTTTGAGCCGCAGCACTTCTTGCACGTAAGAGTCGAGTTCAAGCCTCGACATGGCGACGGTCGGGATCGGATGGTCGAGCGGACTGAACAGATGCGGCATATGATCGGAGATGCCGATCACGGACAGCCCCTGCCCGATGGCGGCTTCGATATAATCGCGAATGTCGCCGTCCGCGTGTCCGCAGCGATAGTGGTGGGTGTGCAGGTCGAACTTCATGGACGGATGCTCCTTTGCGCTCGTTTATTCGGAACCGATAAATTGCGTTTCCGGCATGCCTTTGAGATCGGCGAGAAATTGGCGCATCGCCGAATTGAGATATTTGCCGGACCGGTAGATGACGCCGACGGGATGGCTGACTTCGAATTCGATCAACGGCAGCATGATCAGCGAGCCCTGGCGAACTTCGCGGGCGACCGACAGCTTCGAGATCACGGCGGCGCCCAGATTGAGCTCGACCATCCGTTTGACTTCTTCGCTGCTGGACAGTTCCATCGCGACGCGCGGCACGATGCCGTGCTGCTTGAATACCTGTTCGACGAAGCGGCGTCCGACCGTATCCGGGGACAGCATGACGATCGGCACGTTTCGCAGATCGTCGATCGAAATCCTGGGTTTGTGCGCCAATTCGTTGCGGGGCGAGACGACCAGCTCGAACGTGTCGTAATACAGCACCGATGTCTCCAGGTCCGGATTGCGCTCGATCAGGTAGCCGATGCCGATATCGACCGAGCCGTTCTCGACCAGACTGTAAATCTGCGAAGAAGGCATCGACTGGATGCTCGTCTGGATCAGGGGGAACTGGTTCTGAAAATAGGACAAGACGCGCGGCAGGATCTGCATGGCGATCGAAGTGGTCGTGCCGAGCATGATATGGCCCTGGGGCGTTTCTTCGAGGTCGGTCATTTTCTGCTTCAACTCTTCCACGACAGACAAAATGCGCTCGGCATGCTCCAGGAACACGAGCCCGCGATCGGTCAGCGTGACCGGCTGGCTCCGGTCGACGAGCACCGTCTTGAATTCGTCTTCGAGGCTTTTGATCTGGGCGGAAACGGCGGGCTGCGTAAGATTGAGCAGTTCTCCGGCTTTGCGGAAACTCATCGTTTTGGAGATGGTCACGAGCGTCTCCAACTGACTCATGTTCATGAAACTTCTCCTCCCACCGCGTACTTGATTCTTTAAATTATAGGGGAAAAACAAAAGCAAAAGCAATGAACGCTTCAATAAAGGCTCAATAAAAAAACGGTTTCCCGTCCCCGCACTTGCACCGGCCGAACCGATTTCCTGCAAAGTCCCGGGCGAAACGCAGACGAATTTGCATGAAAATGAAAGAAACGGGATAAAACCCTTACGAAAGTAATGAATTTCCCGAAATTGGGTCTTTGGCTATAAAAAAAAAGCCTATTTATGGCGATAAAAGAATAAGCCGAATCATTACAGGATTCGACGTCGACCGCTCCAAGGGAGCCGTCTGCCCCCGGCATGTTCGAGCTTCTTCAAACGCGCGCAATCGGTGTCGAAAATCGTCGATAAGCTGCATAATTGTTGCCAGAAATAATCATTTAAAATCGGATGCTTTATTTTTATCTCTCACGTATAATTGGGATAACGAATACTAGGCCTTAAGGGTTATGATCTAAAGGTCCCAACCTCCCAAGAAACGTGATTCCAAAAACCTAAGCACCAGGAGGCGAATTTACATTATGAAAGCGGAAGTTATCAACCCGTTTTTGGAATCGGCTAAGCTTGTGCTTCATCAGCTTATTCAGATATCCCCCTCGACGGGAGCTCTTGCGATCAAGAGCGTCAAACCGATCGACGATCATATTTGGATTCAGATCGGAATGACCGGACAGCTGAACGGCAATATCATGTTCGGCCTGCATGAGCAGGTAGCCATGCGGATCGTGTCGGCGATGATGGGCGGATTCGTTATTACCGAAATGGACGAAATGGGACGCAGCGCGATCTCGGAACTGGGCAACATGATCAGCGGCAACGCGGGCATTCTGTTGTCGAATCAAGGCGTGATCGTGGACATTACTCCTCCGCATGTCGTGCACGGCGACGAATTCAGAGGCGTTATGCCCGAGAAGGCGCTGACGATTCCGCTTCTTATGGAAGGCATCGGCGAACTGGATATTCAGGTGCTGATCTCGTAAACTGAACAGGCGAACATTTATCCGAATCACGAAGGAGCATTCGCCTATATGCTGAATAACAAAATCGTATGGATCACAGGCGCTTCGAGCGGAATCGGAGCGCTTGCGGCGCGTCTGGCGTCGGAACGCGGCGCGATTCCGATCTTGTCCGCCCGTTCGGAAGACAAGCTGAACCGGGCGGCCCAGGCGGTGCCGGGTCCGCACGGCGTACGCGTATTCGACGTCAGCCAAGCGGAATCGGTTGAAGAGACGGCCCGCTCGATCATCGAGCAGTACGGACAGATCGATATCCTCGTCAATAATGCCGGCTACGGATTGTTCGAGACGGCGGAGGAGATGGACCTGTCCGATTACGAAGGCATCATGGACGTGAACTATTTCGGCGTCGTCCGCTGCACCAAAGCGGTGCTGCCGCATATGCGGCGCGCCGGGAGCGGCCAGATCCTGACCGTCGCTTCGATGGCCGGCAAGTTCGCCACGGCGAAATCGGCCGGCTACGCCGCTTCGAAGCACGCCGCCGTAGGCTTCATGAATTCGCTGCGCCAGGAGCTGCGCGGAAGCGGGATCGCCGTCTCGACCGTCAATCCCGGGCCGATCGACACGCCGTTTTTCGAGACGGCGGACCCGGACGGCAGCTACGTCAAAAGCGTGGGCCGCTTCATCCTGCCGCCCGAGAAAGTCGCGCGCGAGATGGTGCGGATGATGGAGACGCGCCGGGACGAGATCGACCTGCCCCGTTATCTCGGGTTGGCAATCCGGCTCTACGGGCTGATGCCGCGAACGGCGGACAAGCTGGCCGGACGTTTCCTGAACCTGAAGTAAGCCGTGCGCCAAGTTCCGTAAGAATCGCGTTCCCGATTGCGGGGATGGGGTTTTCGCGGGGCTTTTTTTGCGTTAAGTTAGAGATAACACGCGGCCGGTTCGCGGCCGATCGGGCTGCCGGGCATCAGGCAAAGGAGGGACACGGATGAGCTGGATCGCTTCGCAGCCCTATTATCAGGTGCAGCGGGAAGTAAGTGAAGGACAGCAAAAACGCAGCGTGTCGGATCGGCGGATCGATCTGTATCACGACCGGATCACGACGCACCGACGGGAATTTTTGCTGACACATGTGTTCGACATCTCTTATCGCCGGATCGGGGGCGGGATCGGCCTGCTCTATTTGCATACGAGCATCGGCGTTTTCTCGTATACCGTCAATACCGATCCCAAGCCGTTTATCGCCTTGTTCAAATCGATGCCGACCGATTCCGGGCGCCAGGGCAGCGCCCCATCCTAGCACGTCAAGCCGTTCCCGCACGTCGGGTCGATCAAGCCGCAGACGCGAATTCCGCGCCGCTGCGGCTTTTTGCGTTTCTTTTTACGTCTCCTTTTGCCAGCCTTTTTGCCTGGCTTTGAATAAGCGGAATCTGTTTTTTATAAATCTAACGTTGACGTTAACGTTATTGTGTAGTAATATTCATATGTAAATGTTGAAATAATATGAAACGTACAGAAAACTTGCGCAAACGACGGGAGGAGGAGACGGATGGACGCCTACAAAATCGACGATGTCGCCCGCGAGACGGGGCTGACCAAGCGGACGATCCGCTATTACGAAGAAATCGGGCTGATGCCGGCACCGGAACGCAGCGAAGGCGGCACGAGGCGGTATACGCGCGCCCATATCGAGCATCTGCAGCGGGTCATCTCGGCTCGGGACGTGCTCGGATTTTCGCTGCAGGAGATTCAGGCCTATATGGTCTACGCGGAAGAGCTGACCGGACACCGCGAAGTGTATCCGCGTATCAGCGAACCGGAGCAGCAGCTGTCCAAGCTCCGGGAGATGGACGGGACGCTGGATCGGCAGCTGGGCCAACTGGACGAGAAGATCGGCCGGATCCTGGCGCTCAAAGAAGAACTGGAGCAGTTCCGAACCCGGGTACGCGGCGGAATCGCGCGGCTCGAAGCGGACACTCCCCAAACGTCGGAACCCAAGCCCAATACGCATACGGAGGGAACGGAGTCATGAAGAATCAAGTGATATCGGGGAACGCGCAGCGTCCCCCGGAAGGAAAAACGTTGAAGGAAGGCGGCTTTTTGTCCCAGCCCAAAGCGGTCTGGGCCGTGATGTTCGCCTGTATCATTTCGTTTATGGGCATCGGGCTTGTCGATCCGATCCTGCCGGCGATCGCCACGCAGCTGGACGCGTCGCCGAGCCAGGTCTCGCTGCTGTTCACGAGCTATAACTTCGTGACCGGCGTGGCGATGCTGATTACGGGCTTCGTATCCAGCCGGATCGGCGTCAAGAAGACGCTGCTGAGCGGCATCGTGCTGACCGTCGTCTTCGCGGCGCTGGCCGGTTCGTCGGACACGATCGCGCAGATCGTCGGTTTCCGCGGCGGCTGGGGACTCGGCAACGCGCTGTTCATCGCGACGGCCCTGTCGGCGATCGTCGGCTTGTCGACTTCCGGCACGGCCAAAGCGATCATTCTGTACGAAGCGGCGCTCGGCCTCGGCATCGCGGTCGGACCGCTGCTCGGCGGAGAACTCGGCTCGATCTCGTGGAGAGGACCGTTCTTCGGCGTCAGCGTGCTGATGGCTCTCGCTTTTGTGGCCGTCACCGTGCTGCTGCCGAAGATTCCGAAACCGAAAACGACGAGCAAGCTGTCCGATCCGTTCAAAGCGCTCGCTTATCCTTCGCTGATGACGCTCGGCATCGTCGCTTTCCTGTACAACTTCGGCTTCTTCACCCTGATGGCCTATTCGCCTTACGTGATGGGACTCGACGAGCACGGGCTCGGTTACGTCTTCTTCGGCTGGGGCCTGCTGCTGGCGATCACGTCCGTGTTCGTCGCGCCCCGTATTCAGGCCCGCTTCGGCACGGTCCGCTCGATGGCGGTCATGCTGACGCTGTTCGCGCTTGACCTGCTCGCCATGGCGGTCGGCACGGTCATGGGCAGCCCGACGACCGTTATCGTCTGCGTCATCGTGGCCGGCGCGTTCCTCGGCATCAACAACACGCTGATCACGACGGCGGTGATGGAATCGGCTCCGGTCGAACGTTCGACCGCTTCCGCCGCCTACAGCTTCGTTCGCTTCATGGGCGGCGCGGTATCGCCGTTTCTGGCCGGCAAGCTTGCGGAATGGTTCAGCGCGGAGATGCCGTTCTACTTCGGTGCGGTCATGGTCGTGATCGGCGTATTCGCCCTGCTGCTGAGACGCCGCCACCTGTCGCATATCGACGCGGCGATCAGCCATTGAGTCCAGGTCAAGGCGCAAGGTGAAAAGAAAATCGAAGTACGCACACCCAAATCCCAATTACGGAAAGGAAGCGGCATCCATGCAGCATATTCTGGTAGCGATAGACGGTTCATCCGGCGCCGCGCAGGCGCTGGAACAGGCGATCTCTCTCGCTTCTTCGTTCAAAGAAGTGTCCAAAATCACGGCTTTGCACGTCGATCCCGCAATCGCGATGAACGAGCCGGCGATCGGCTTCGACCCGGAAGCCCGGATCGAAGCGGAAGGGCTTGAGACGCTGCGTCCGGCGCTGGCGCGGCTGGCCGATTCCGGCCTGCCGCATGGCTCGGCCGTGCGGCGCGGCGATCCGGCGCGCGAGATTTGCGAGTTCGCCCGCCGCGAACGATGCGACCTGATCGTGGTCGGCACGCGCGGGCACGGGCTTGCCGCCGAGCTGCTGCTCGGCAGCGTCAGCCACAAAGTGATCCAGCACGCGCCCTGCCCGGTGATGACGATTCGCTGAGCGGAGCGGCCCAAGCCTCCTCCTTTCAAGCGTTCTTCCCTTCTTCGAGAAGCGGGAGGACGCTTTTCGGCGTATCCGGCTTTTCGATTTTCATTTGGGATTTGGGCCGATTCCCCCTATAATGGAGGGAGGACATGACTGAACATAAAGGTGGAACAACGTAATGACAAAAGAAATCGAACAATTTGCGCAGCTCGGCATCGGCGAAGCGCTGACAGCCTCGCTGCTTGAATACGGAATCGAGGCGCCGAGCCCGATCCAGACCGAAGCGATCCCGTACATTCTCGAAGGCCGCGACGTGCTGGCGCAATCCCAGACCGGTACGGGCAAGACGCTCTGCTATTTGCTGCCGCTGCTGGAGAGAATCGATCCGGAGAAAAAAGAAAGCCAGGTGCTCGTCATCGCACCGACCCAGGAACTGGCCATGCAGATCGTGCGCGAAGGCGAGAAATACGGCGCCGCGCTCGGCATTCAGACGATCGGCCTGATCGGCGGCGCTTCGGCGGCCCGCCAGATCGAGAAACTGCGCCAACGGCCGCAGCTCGTCGTCGGCACGCCGGGGCGGCTGCGCGAGCTGCTGTCGACGCGCAAGCTCAAGCTGCACGAAGTGCGCAGCATCGTGCTCGACGAAGCCGACCAGATCTTCCAGATGGGCGGCGCGGACGACGTGCGCTCCCTGCTCAAGGGCGCGCTGCGCGATCGCCAGCTGATCTTCCTGTCCGCTACGCTCGGACCCGACGTGCGCGGCTTGGCCAAGCGCGAGATGCGCGATCCGGCCGACGTCGGTATCGAGCCTGAACAGAAGCTGGTCAAGCTGACGCAGCATTTGTATTTCGAATGCCAGCAGCGCGACCGGATCGATACGCTCCGCCGGGTCGTGCGCCATTACAACCCGGACCGGGCGATCGTGTTCGTCAATCAGGCCGACACGATCGCCGAAGTGGAAGCGAAGCTGAACCACCTGGGGCTGGAAGCGCGCACCCTGTACGGCGACGCCGACAAAGTGACGCGCGCGAACGTGCTGTCGCAGTTCCGCGCCGGCAAATTCCGGCTGCTCGTCGCGACCGACGTCGCCGCCCGCGGCCTGGATATTCCGGGACTGGAACTGGTCGTGCATCTCGACCCGGCCGCGGATTCCGAGCATTACGTCCACCGGGCGGGCCGGACCGGCCGCATGGGACGCAAAGGGCTGTCGGTCTCGATCGTGACCGATCGCCAGGCGTTCATCATGCGCCGATTCTCGCGCGAACTGGGCACGGAGATCGAAGAGCGCGCCATGTATGACGGCGTGGTCCTCGATCCGGCGGAAGCCGACGAGCGCCGCTCGCGGCGCACGTCGAAAGGGCCGACTACCGGCCGCGGCGACAGCGCCAAGCCTTCGGCGAAGCCGGCGGCGCGCAGCGCCGCGCAAGCTTCGGCCGCGCCGTCGGGCGATGCGCCGGGCGGCGCCCGCCGCGACGCGGGCGGAGC
>NZ_VPFK02000028.1:0-106088 GCF_008634075.2 Saccharibacillus sp. WB 17
CACCGCCGGTCCTTCGGCTCCGGCGGCGCCGGCCGCGCGCCCGCCGCCAAGCGGGCGGCTGCCCAGGGCGAGACGGCCGCCGAAGCCCGGCAGCAGTCCCGCGGCCGCCCGCAGCAGCGTCGATTTGCCGCTGCCCGATAGGCCCAGTACGGTATAGATGCCGGGCTCCGGCAGGTCAAGGTCGAGCGGGCCGAGAACCGTTACGCCGCCGTAGGCGACGTGCAGCCCCCGCGCGGCGAAGCCTCCGCCGCCCGCCGCGTCAGCCGCAGGCACATTCGATCGGGGCGAATGCTTCTCCCGATCGAACGCTTTGCGGCCCGGTTCGCTTTCGGCCGTCCGCCTGCCGTCCGCGGGATCTTCCGCGCCGCGGCTATATCCGCCAAGCGCCTGTTCGTCTTCCATCTTCTTCCCTCCTCCTGGTGGGTCGCCCCGGTCCTGTTCGCGTTCTTTCCATCATGTTCCTTCCATATAGAGCATCGAAACCGGGGATCGGGGAATGTCCGCCTGCCTGCCCGGACGTGGGCGCCCTGCTACCTCTTCCCCGCATCCGGCCTTCTATTTGAACCGCACGTCCGACATGACGTCCGCGGCTTGAAGGTCCCGCGTCAGCAGCCCTTTGTCCCGTGCCCAATCCAGGGCGGAATCCACCTGCGCCGGATCGGCCTGAACGGCCGGACCGTAATCCGGCACGTCGATCTGTTCTTTAAGCGTCTCCGGATAGCCGACCTTTTCGATAATGAGATCGAGGTAGTCGGATTGCTCGCGGCCTTGCATGTAATCCACCGCCTGATCGTACGCGGCGTACATGCCGCGAATCGCGTCGGCCTTGTCGTCGATGACGCGCTGCGGGAAAGCGAGCACGAACGGATTGATCTTCGCCGTCTGCGTCGAGCCCAGCACTTCCAGCCCCGCTGCCGTGCCCATCGTTACGAACGGCTGCGGCAGCACCGCCGCGTCGGCTTTGCCGTTCTTGAGCAGCTCAAGGCGCGTCGGGATCTGCGGCACTTCGGTAATCGTAATATCGGCTTCCGTCAGTCCGGCCTGCTTGAGCATCATCGCCATCGTGTATTCGGTCGACGTGTTTTTGGACAGGATGACCGTTTTGCCTTTGAGGTCCGATACGCTGCGGATATCCGCTTTCCCGGTCAGCAGATCGAACTCGCCGAACGTCGTGCTCGTAATCTTCACGTCCTGGCCCGCTTCGTTATAGATCGAGATCGCGACCAGATCGGCGCTGAGCCCTTCGACCTGCCCCGCCTGAAAAGCGACGTCGCGGTCTTTGGCGCTTTTGAACGTGCGAATATCGAGCGTCACCCCGTTCTCGGCGTCGAAGCCCTGCTCGTGCGCCACGAGAAAAGGAATGGCGTCGATCGACGGCAGCAGCCCCAGCGTAATCGTCTCTGCGGCGGGCTGCCCCGCGGCAGCCGCTCCGGCCGCGTCATCGCCGGGCGAAGAGCCGCAGCCGGCAAGCGCCGCGCCGATCGCGGCCGCAAGCAGCAGCAGTCCCGCCCGGCCTTTTCCCCGCTCTTTTTTTCCGTACACATGCTCGTTCCCCATTGTCCCCAACCCCTGTTCCTGGTATGCGTCTCTTTTCGGCTGTGCATTGTTAATTAATTCACAATGTATGCCGGACGTCCTCATTCTACTCTTCTCCGCGCATTTTGTATATTCAAAAATTGAGATAAATACGGCGACGGTATGACATTTGTCATCTGTGTCATCTGACATTTATGACTGTGGTAACGCTTCGATCCCCGTTATACTTGGGTACAAGAGAGGCGTTCCAAGGAACGTCCGCGAAAGGGGAGTCATTCATGACCGCGTCCCGTGCCCACAATCCGATTACGGAACTCAAGCAGCACATGAAACCATACGAAAAAGCAGACACCAAAGCCAGCGTTTTTCAGCTGTTGAATACGATTATCCCGCTCATCCTGTTCTGGGTCGGAGGTTATCTGGCCATGTCGATCTCCTATTGGCTGGCCCTTCCGCTCCTGCTCGTCGCTTCCGGCTTCGTGATCCGGACGTTCATCATTTTCCACGACTGCACGCACGGTTCTTTTTTCAAAAACAAAAAAGCCAATGACATCGTCGGCACAATCACCGGCGTCATTACGATCATGCCGTACCGCAAATGGAAATACAGCCATACGATGCACCATGCGACAAGCAGCAACCTCGACAAGCGCGGCGAAGGCGACATGTGGCTGCTGACGACCGAGGAGTATGAACAAGCTTCCTTCTGGACGCGTCTGGCTTACCGTTTCTACCGCAATCCGCTCGTCATGTTCGGAATCGGACCGATCTTCGTCTTCCTGATTCAGGGCCGCTTCAACCGCAAAGGCGCCAAAGCTCTGGAACGCCGCAACACGCACCTGACGACGATCCTGATCGTGCTGCTGTATGCGGGTCTCGTATGGGCAATGGGCTGGCAGGCCTTCCTGCTCGTGCAAGGTCCGGTCTTCTTCTTCTCCGGCATGCTCGGCATCTGGTTGTTCTACGTGCAGCATCAATTCGAAGATTCGTACTTTGAACACGAAGAAGAATGGAACTACGTGAACGCGGCCGTCGAAGGCAGCTCGTACTACAAACTGCCTAAGCCGCTTCAGTGGATCACGGGCAACATCGGCTTCCACCACGTGCATCACCTGAGTCCGAAAGTGCCGAACTACAATCTGGAAAAAGCGCATGATTCGTCGATTCCGCTGCAAAAAGCGACGACGATCACGCTGAAAACCAGCCTGCAATCGCTCAAGTTCCGCCTGTGGGACGAAGAAACCAAAACGTTCACCGGCTACAGCCGGAAAGTTCGCAGCGGACTTCCGAAAAATGCGGTCCAGGCCGTATCCCGCGAACTGAACAAAAAGACGGCTCTTCCCCACGATTGATCGATTGTACGCCGCTTGATCGATCAGGGATATCTTCACGGATCCAATCATCCGACCCCGGCATTCCGCATTCCGGGGTCTTTGCTTTGCCAAAAACAGAACGAAAAAGCCGCTTGAGTCGGCGATTTCGCCATTAAGACCGGCTTCCGCGCGCAGCCCGCGACGGGGTCGGTTTGGGAAAAAAGGGGGCCCCGGGTTATAATGATCACAAAAAATCAGGTCGTGCGCAGACCCACGGCGGTCGTGCCGCCGGCATCGCTTTATAGGGGGCAGTCGATCATGCAGAAGTGGTATCAAATCTTCCAGCGCAGCACCGGCCTCAATCCGTACGTATGGGTCGTTTTCTATATCCTGCCGTTCTATTTCATCTTCCGCTCTTCGACCCCGTTCCATGTCGTCACCGGCATCTGCATGGTCATCGGATTTTTCGTCTGCTACCTGCTGGCGTTCGCTTCCAAAGGCCGCCTGCTCTATTTCTGGACCGTCATGCAGATCGTGTTCTCGGTGTCGATGACGCTGATGTTCGGTTATATGTATTTTGCGGTGTTCCTCGCTTATTTCGTCGGGAATATTCGCAGCAAAAGCGGTTTTACTACCTTGTACTGGGTTCAGCTTGCGGCCGCGCTCGCTTCCGTCTACGTCGGTTACGTGCATCTGAATCCGCTGATGGTCAGCCAGTGGCCGTTCGTCGCCCTGACCGTGATCGCGGTCATCCTGCTGCCGGTCACGACGTACAACCGCAACCGCAGCGAACGGCTCGAAGGCCAGCTCGAACATGCGAACAAACGGATCTCGGAACTGGTCGTCATGGAAGAACGGCAGCGGATCGCGCGGGATCTGCACGATACGCTCGGGCAGAACCTGGCGCTGATCGGACTCAAAAGCGACCTCGCCGCCCGGCTCGTGAGCAAAGATCCGCAGCGCGCGGAGAACGAAATCCGCGACGTGCAGCAGACCGCTCGCGTCGTGCTGAAGGAACTGCGGGAGCTCGTCACGCAGATGCGCGGCACCCACGTGGAAGACGAAGTGCACCGGCTGCGGCAGATTCTCAAAGCAGCCGAGATCGAGTTCACGCTGATCGGCGATCCGGCCGAGACGCGCACGTCGCTGCTGAACGAGAACGTCGTCAGCATGTGCCTCAAGGAAGCGGTGACGAATATCGTCAAGCACAGCGGCGCAAGCGCCTGTTCGATCGAGATCGAGCCGCTGCCGGCGGAACTGATCGTGCGCGTGTCCGATAACGGCAGCGGGCTCGGCCAGGGCGACGGGCAAAAGCGCGGCGACCGGCAGGGCAGCCGTTCGCGCGGCAGCGGACTGCGCGGCATGCGCGAACGCCTCGAATTCGTGAACGGCCGCCTGGAGATCGCGGCGGCGCTGCCGGGCGAGAAGGGAACGACGCTCACGATGCGCATCCCGAACGTGCTGGCGCAGCAGGAGCCGGAGCCGGAAAGCCTCGCGCCGGAAGCATCTCCGCCCGCCGTCGGACGGGCGATCGACAAGGAGGGGTAAGACGATGATCAGAATCGTTATCGCGGAAGACCAGCGCATGCTGCTCGGGGCGCTCGCTTCGCTGCTCGATCTGGAAGAAGACATGGAAGTGGTCGGCCGCGCGGGCGACGGCGAGGAACTGGTGCGCCTCGTTCGGCTGCACAAGCCGGACATCTGCGTCATGGACATCGAGATGCCGAAGAAAACGGGACTCGAAGCGGCCGAGGAGCTCAAAGGCTCCGGCTGCCGCGTGCTGATCCTGACGACGTTCGCGCGCTCGGGCTACTTCGAACGGGCGATCAAGGCCGGCGCGCACGGCTATCTGCTCAAGGACAGCCCGAGCGAAGATCTGGCCGAAGCGATCCGCAGCGTCATGTCCGGCCGGCGCATCTATGCGCCGGAACTGGTCGACGACGCGCCTTTTGCCGAAGAGAATCCGCTGACCGAACGGGAGAAGGAAGTGCTGCTGCTCATCTCGGAAGGCAAAAACACGAAAGAGATCGCAAGCGAGCTGTCGCTGACGAACGGCACGGTGCGCAACTACGTCTCGGTCATCCTCGACAAGCTCGGGGTCGGCAACCGGATCGAAGCGATTACGCGCTTCAAGGAGAAAGGCTGGTTCAAGTGAACCGGCCTTTTTACGTTCTTTTCCCAACTCGTCTTCACGCATAAAGTTCGGAACGTCTGTACAACCCCTGCCCTTTTGCGCTATGGTAAACAGAGAATTTTTTCAACGAGAAAGGTGTGCGTACACATTGCGGATTAACAAATATATCGCCGAGTCCGGCTTCACGTCGAGACGCGGAGCGGACAAAATTATCGCCGAAGGCAAAGTGACGATCAACGGCGCGCCGGCCGACCTGGGCAGCCAGGTCGAACCGGGCGACGACGTGCGGGTCGGCGGCAAACGGATCAAAGAAAAAGCGGCGCAGGAAAACGTCTATATCGCGCTCAACAAACCGGTCGGCATCACCAGCACGACCGAGCGCAGCGTCAAAGGCAACATCGTCGATTTTATCGGCCATTCGCAGCGGATCTTCCACGTCGGCCGGCTCGACAAAGACTCCGAAGGCCTGATCCTGCTCACGAACGACGGCGACATCGTCAACCAGATTCTGAGAGCGGAGAACCGGCACGAGAAAGAATACATCGTCACGGTCGATCGTCCGCTCACCCCGGAGTTTATCCGGAAAATGGCGTCGGGCGTCGAGATTCTCGATACGAAGACGCTGCCATGCGAAGTGGAGCAGCTGTCCAAATTCGTGTTCCAGATCACGCTGACCCAGGGCTTGAACCGCCAGATCCGCCGCATGTGCGAAGCGCTCGACTACAACGTCCGCGCGCTCAAGCGCACGCGGATCATGAACATCTACCTGAACAGTCTGCCGACCGGCAAATGGCGCGACCTGACGCCCAAAGAGCTGGACCGGCTGTTCAAGGATCTGGATTACACGCCGCGCAATACGTAGTCTGTTTGTCCATTCAAAGCGAGCCCTTGGGGTTCGCTTTTTTTATTACAAAAAGTAATTGACGAACTTTAGTAAACCGATTATATTATGATTAGTAAACAACTTTAATTTACATAGAAACTTGCGAGGAGCAACTGACGATGACGATGAAATGGACGGCAACGGCGATGCGGCTTTTATTGGGAACGATCTTTTTGGCGCACGGCATTTCGAAATTGAGCGGCGGCATCGGCAACACGGCGGACTGGTTCGCAAGCGTGGGCCTGCCCGGTTTTCTCGCCTACATGATCGCCATGCTGGAATTGGTCTGCGGCACGATGATGATTCTCGGGCTGCTGACACGGGCGTCGGCCGCCGC
Source organism: Saccharibacillus sp. WB 17 (assembly GCF_008634075.2). NCBI lineage: Bacteria > Bacillati > Bacillota > Bacilli > Caryophanales > Paenibacillaceae > Saccharibacillus > Saccharibacillus sp. WB 17. Next base: position 6,204 of record NZ_VPFK02000028.1, read on the forward strand.
CTTTATCGTCGTCATGATCGGCGCCATCGTGACGGTCAAGCTTCCTTCGGGCCTGCTCGGCGCGGGCGGATCGTCGGGTTACGAACTGGATCTCGCGCTGATGGCGCTGGCCGCTTACTTCGCCGCTTCCAGAGAACCGGGATTCGGCATCGACAGCCTGCTGGCCGACCGCGAAGCACGCGAGGAAGCGGCCGAAGCTGCGGCCTTGTCCTAACATTCAAGCGAAAGGGGTTTGACCGAACCTTCGCTTTTTCTATAGATGTGTTCTGCCCCTCCTGCCGGAGGGGTTTTTTCGCGCTGCCGTATTTCTGTGCTTCCTCCCTGCTTCTTTCCTGTAGCTTCTCTTTATTTTTCCTATACCTTCCCTTTATTTTCTCTTTATTGTCTGTTAACTGGGTGTTTCTTGACCAGACAACTATGTTCTCTATGACATAGCTTGTCAAAACGTAATCGTTACGATAAGATGGACTTCGTCGTGTTAATCATAATTATTACGAAATAGATAAATCAGACCCGAGAAATCAGAAAGAAGGTTTTCCTGTTGAACACAAAAATGCGGTTCTCCGCTCTGTTATCCCTCGCTTTGGGCGCCGGACTGCTCAGCGCCTGCGGCTCTTCGTCCGAATTGACTGCGTCCGCGCCGAACGCGGCCCAGGCTTCGACCGACAAAAACGTCCACTTCCTCTACAACTTCGCCACGAGCTCGCTCGATCCGCACGTCGATTCCAGCTACGTGCCGCTGCGCGCGGGCATCACGGAAACACTGGTGCGGCTCGACGAAGACAACCTGACCGTCGCTCCGTGGCTCGCCGAGAGCTGGGACAGCCAAGACGGCCAACACTGGACGATCGACCTGCGCGACGACGTCAAATTCCAGAACGGCAAGCCGATGACCGGCGATTCCGTCAAAGCTTCGCTGGAACGTGCGCTGGAAGAAAACGTCGCGATCCAGAACGCGCTGAAGATCGAATCGATCGAAGCCGACGGCGACAAGCTCGCCATTACGACGACCCAGCCGTTTCCCGAATTCGCGTCCGAACTGGTCAACCCGAACACGGCCATCATCGACGTGAGCGAGCCGGATATCGTCAACAAGCCGATCGGCACGGGTCCGTTCGCGCTGGATACGTTTACCCCGGGCAGCAAGCTTGAACTGAGCCGTTACGACGGCTACTGGGACGGCGTCTCGCCGCTCGACTCGATCACGTTCTCGTTCAACGAAGACGCCAACGCCCGGTCGCTTGCGCTCAAATCCGGCCAGGTCGATATCGTGTACCGTCCGGAAGTCGAAAGCCTCGATTCGCTCAAAGCGATTGCCGGCACAAAAGTCGAATCGACGTCGACGTTCCGCGTGCACCAGATGACGATGAACATGGAGCGGGACAGCATGAAGGACCTCAACGTACGCAAAGCGATGGACGCGCTGATCGACCGCCAGGGCATCGTGGACACGATTCTGCTCGGTTACGGCGAACCCGCGATCGGACCGTTCCTGCCTTCGCTGCCGTTCGCGCCGAAATACGACAACACGGCGTCCGATACGGGCTCCGAAGCGGCCGTGAAGCATCTTCAAGCGGCCGGCTACAAGCTTGAGAACGGCGTCATGGCCAAAGACGGCAAGCCGCTTGCGCTCACGCTGCTGACCTACTCGGCCCGCGCCGACCTGCCGCTGATCGCGCAGGTGTTCCAATCCGACGCCAAGCAGATCGGCATCAACGTGGAGATCCGCCAGATCGACACTCCGGAAGAATATATGGCTTCGAACCGCGACTGGGATCTGGCGACGTACAGCAACCTGACCGCCCCGCGCGGCGACGCCGGCTACTACCTGAACGCGACGTACCATCCGACAGGCGCGCTGAACTTCAGCGGTTCGGAAGATCCGGAATTGACCGCGATCATCGACGAACTGAACCTGACCGTCGCTCCCGAGAAACGCGCCGAACTCGCCGAGCGGGCCGCGAACTACGTGCACGACAACGTGCTCAACTCGTTCGTCCTGCACCCGGCCACGATCGTGGCTTACAACGGAACCAAGGTCAAAAACTGGATCACGACGCGCAGCGAATACTACATGATCACGAATAAGCTGGACGTGATGTAATGCTTCGCCTTTTGGTCCGCAAGTTTCTCGAAGTTTTTCTGTTCTTGCTGTTCATCATGTTCGTCAGCTTCCTGTTTATCCGCCTTGCGCCCGGCGATCCGGTCCTGACGATCCTGAACGTGGACGAACTGTCCGTCAGCCAGGAACAGGTAGACGACATGCGCGAAGAGATGGGCTTCAACGACCCGCTGCCGATCCAGTTCGGCAAGTGGCTGCTCGATTTCGTGCGGCTGGACTTCGGCACTTCGTATTCCACCGGCCAGCCGGTCATGCAGACACTGCTCAAGGCGCTGCCGGCGACGGCGGAACTGACGCTCGGCGCACTGCTGGTCATGCTGCTCGTGGCGGTGCCGCTCGGCTCGCTCTCGGCGGTGTACCGCGGACGCTGGATCGATACGTTCAGCCGCATGCTGTCGATCGTCGGCGCGGCGGTGCCCAGCTTCTGGCTCGGCCTGATCCTGATCGACCTGCTGGGCGTCCGCTTCGGCAGCCTGCCGACGATGGGACGCGGCGGCCTCGCTTCGCTCATTCTGCCTTCTCTGACGCTGGGGCTTGCCATCTCCAGCGTCTACGTGCGTCTGCTGCGCTCCAGCCTGCTTGACTCGCTGAGCCAGGAGTTCGTCCGTTCCGCGCGGGCACGCGGATTGTCCGAAGGCCGCATCTTCTGGCTGCATGCGCTGCGCCACAGCCTGCCTCCGGTCATCACCGTGTTCGGCGTCAGCCTGGGCAGCCTGATCGGCGGCGTCGTCGTGATCGAAGTGCTGTTCGCCTATCCGGGCATCGGCAAACTCGTCGTCGACGCGATTCGCCAGCGCGATTATCCGTTGATCCAGGGCTATATCCTGATCATGGCCGTCGTCGTCTTCGTCGTGAACACGGCGGTCGACCTGTCGTACCGGTATTTGAATCCCGAGATGAAACTCAAGGAAAAGGAGGCCCACCGATGATGCCCAAACCGGTCTCCCTGCGCTTATCCGGCGCACCGAAGTCGAAAAAGCACGGCTGGCAGGCGATCGCCGGCGCCTTGTTCGTGCTGCTCGTCCTGGCCGCCTCCGCCTATACGTTTCTGTACCTGAAGCACGATCCGACGCTGACCGACCTGCGCGGACGCCTGCACGGCGCAAGCGCGTCGCATCCGCTCGGCACCGACCATCTGGGCCGCGACGTGCTCACGCGTCTGCTGCTCGGCGGCGCGCAGACGATCGGCTACAGCCTGCTCGCGCTGGGCGCCGCACTCGTAATCGGTATTCCGTTCGGCCTGATCGCCGGCTACCGACGCGGCTGGGTCGACCGGCTGTTTATGCGGATCGCCGACGGCTTTCTCGCTTTTCCCGATACGATCGTCGCCATCGTGCTGAGCGGCCTGCTCGGCGCGGGCATCGGCAATCTGGTGCTCGCGATCGTCATCGTCAAATGGGTCAGCTACGCCCGGCTCGTTCGCAGCACCGTCCTGGCCGAATCGCAAAAAGACTATATCCGGATCGCCCGCACGAACGGCCTGTCGGACGCGCGCATCATGACCAAGCATCTGCTGCCGCATATCGCGGGGCATGTGCTCGTGCTGGCCAGTCTCGATATCGGCAAAATCATTCTGCTGATCTCGTCGCTGTCGTATATCGGCCTGGGCGCGCAGCCGCCGACGCCGGAGTGGGGCGCCATGCTGAACGATTCGCGGCCGTACTTCCAGTCGCGTCCCGAACTGATGGTGTACCCGGGCCTCGCCATCGTCTCGGTCGTCCTGATCGCGAACATGCTGGGCGACTACCTGCGAGACCGGTTCGACGTGAAAAAGGAGGTGCAGCCGTGATTCTCTCCATCGAGGAATTGAGTATCGCCGGCCGGGACCGCACGCTCGTCGACAAGGTGTCGCTTGCCGTGCGCGAAGGCGAATTCATGGCGCTGGTCGGGCAGAGCGGCAGCGGAAAAAGCCTGCTGTCGCAGGCGATCGGGCAGCTGCTGCCGCCCAATCTGCACGCGTCGGGACGGATTATGTTCGACGGAAGCAATCTGCTGGACCGCAAGCCGAAAGAGATGCGCGCCCTGAGGGGCAGCCGCATCTCGTATATTTTTCAGGACTATCAGGGCGCGTTCACCCCGTTTCGCAGCATCGGCGCGCACTTCGACGAATACCAGAAAGTCCACGGGGAAAAATCCGCCGCCGTCCGCCGCTCCAAAGCGGCCGAAGCGCTGGAATCGGTCGGGCTGGACGCCAAGCTGCTGCGCCGCTATCCGTTCCAACTGAGCGGCGGCCAGCTGCAGCGGGCTTCGATCGCGACCGCGCTGATGCTGTCGCCGCGCCTGCTGATCGCCGACGAAGTAACGACTGCGCTCGACAGCGTGTCGGGCCACCGGGTGCTGGAACTGCTGGCGCGCAAGCAGGCGGAGACCGGCTGCGCCATCTTGTTCATTACGCACGACTGGCGGCACGTCCGCCGCTACGCCAACCGCTTGTCCGTCATGAAGGAAGGCCGGATCGTCGAATCCGGCGGCAAGCACCGCATTCTCGACCATCCGCAGCACGATTATACCCGCCAGCTGATCGCGGCCGCTCCCATCCTGAGCCGCTCGCTGAATTCGGGACTCGAGGAGGAACCGACTTGATCCAACCGCCATTGCCTCCCTCTTCAAGCGCCGCGCCCGTCCTGAGCGTGGACGGCCTTACCCGCACGTATGCCGGCGCGGAGCGTCCGGCCGTGCAGAACGTCGGCTTCGCCCTCGACCGCGGCGAATGCCTGGGCCTGGTCGGCGAGAGTGGCTGCGGCAAAAGCACGCTGGCCCGCTGCCTCATGCGGATCGAAGACGCCGATCTCGGCTCGATCCGGCTCGGCGGGCACGAGATCGCCCGCCTGAACGGCCGCAGGCTGCGGCCGCATCGCCGCAAGATCCAGATCGTGTTCCAGAACCCGACGGCCGCGCTGAATCCCAAACTGCGGATCGCGGATTCGCTGCTCGATCCGTATCAGCAGCTCGGCCAGGGCGCGAAGCTCACGCACTTCGCGTACACGTCGCGCGACGCCTATATCCGACGGCTGCTCGAAGCCGTCGAGCTTCCGGCCGAACTCGCCGGCCGCTACCCGCACGAGCTGAGCGGCGGACAGCGCCAGCGCGTCACGATCGCGCGGGCGATCGGCATCGAGCCGGACGTCGTCGTGCTCGACGAACCGACGGCCAGTCTCGACGTCATCTCGCAGGGCGCCGTGCTGGACCTGCTGGACGGCCTGCGCACGTCGCTCGGCCTGTCGTACCTGTTTATCTCGCACGACCTTGCCGCCGTGCACCGGATGAGCCAGCGCGTCATGGTCATGCGGGGCGGCGAGATCATCGACCGCTTCGCAGCGAACGAGTTGTTCGCGGAAGACCGCCATCCGTATACGAAAGAACTGATTTCGATTTTCTGAACGTCGAAGCCGCCTCCGGGAAAGATACCGGAGGCGGCTTTTTGCGTGCCGTGCTTTTGCACGCGCGGCGGCGCTTCAGAGCCTCGCTGCCGCGGCGGCGGTCTATACCGGCTTCGACCGGCGCTAACGAATCCTTATCACGCTAAACAGCCGGTTTCGCCGGTTTCGCAAAACTAACGAATCGTCGCATCGCTATTCCGGTTATTTTCCGCAAAAACACGCTTCAGATCGCATATAGCGTTATATCGATTCGTTAAAATCGGAAAAAGCCCGAAAACGGCCTAATAGCGTTCTCCCGGTTCGTTAGCGTACACGAAGATGCAGTCCGCTCCGTGTACCGTGTTCCTTTCCGCCGTTCTCGCACAAAAAAGCCCGGCATGATTCCCATGCCGGGCTTTTCGGTAGACCTATCGCTTGCAGGCTCACTGCTTGCATGTACGCCGCTTGCGTTCGTATACGCTGCTCTTCATGCCATGCAGCGCGGTCGCCCGCGCCTGCGCGCGTCCGATCGGAGATTGGCCCCCGATCAGCCCTTGAACACCGCTCCCACCGCGCTCTTCAGCGGCGTATACGCGTCTCCGATCAGGTCGGTCAGGTCGGTCGAAGCGGAAGCGAATTCGCCCTTCTCGATCGCGGCGTCAACCACGTATACGAGGAAGCCGCCGGCTTCTTCCGGTACGCCGGCGGAGGCCAGCGCGGTTACGGCTTCAGGAGCCGGCAGCGCCTTGTGGGCAACCGGCTTGCCGGAGACTTCGGCCAGCACGGCGGCGTATTCGTCGTACGAGAACGGCTGCGGCGAAGTCAGCTCGTAGATGCGGTTGGCGTGGCCTTCGCCCGTCAGTACGACGGCTGCGGCGCGGGCCAGATTGTCGCGGGTCACGTAGTTCATCTTGCCGGTTGGCGCCGCGGAGATGACCGAACCTGCGGCCGCCACATGCGGCGTGCCTTCGTTCACGAGCAGCTCCACGTAGAACCCGTTGCGCAGGAACGTGTACGCGATGCCCTTAGTGCGGAGCATGTATTCTGTCGCCAGATGCACGTTCTCCAGACCTGTCGTCATCTGCTCGGGGAAAGCAATGCCCGTATAGGCGATATGCTGAACGCCGGCGTTGCGCGCCGCTTCGACGACGGCCGCATGCTGGCGAATGCGCAGCGTGTTGTCCATCGACGAGGCGGAGACGAACAGCAGCTTCTCGCCGCCTTCAAACGCTGCGGGCAGCGTAGAAGCATCGTCATAGTCGCCATGGCGAAGCTCGACGCCGAGCTGCGCGATCTCCGATGCTTTGGCCTTGTCGCGCACGATTCCGACGATGTCTCCCGCCGGTGTGCCGAGATCGATCAGATGGCGGATTGCCGCCGTTCCCAGATGACCGGAAGCTCCGGTTACGATAATTTTGCCCATGTGTATTCGCTCCTTCAAAAATGAGGTGGGATGAATGAATCCATCAATTGTAACCATTATAGTTTCAGGAACGAATCGTTGTCAACCGTACCGTTTTCTTTTCTCGCTTAACGGGTCTTCTCCACGCTTTCGAGCAGCGCGTCGACGATCGCCTGAGGCTGATACGCCGGCATCGAATGACCGCTGCCCTGCACGACGCGGACTTCCGATTCGGTCGACCACGATTCGCCGAACTGCCGCTGCGTATCCATCCGTTCTTCGCTGATCTCGCCCAGATGGTCGGCCGCGAGAATGATCATCGGGATGTCCAGCCGCTCTTTGCCCTGCACCACTTTGCGGGCGTTCGCGTGCATCTCCTGCATCTCGTCCGTGACATTCTCGTTGTTCGCCACGAGCAGCGTGGCGAGGCGGTCGCGCTCTTTCATGTCCGGCGACAGCAGCTTGAGCCCGTTGCGTCCCGCCGCTACCTTTTCCGCAAAACCGGGCACGTGATACAGCGCCCGCACGGCGCCGGACTTGATCGCGATCCGCTGAAGCCGGGACTGGAACGCGCGCGATCGGAACGTCTCGTAAAACTCCGGCGAGCCGGTGTCGATCAGCACCAGCCCTTTGACTTCGCCCGGATACAGCTGCGCGAACCGGATCGACTCCAGCACGCCGAGCGAATGGGGCGCCAGCACGTAAGGCGGCGGCACGTCGGCGGCTTCCAGCGCTTCGTGCAGTTCTTCCGCGATCCGGTCGACGTCCCGATCGTCATCCGTCACGTCGCTGTAGCCGTACCCGAACCGCTCCACGACCGCGAACTGCGCTTTGCCGCGCAGGCCATCGTACAGCGGAGAGAAGTTCGCGTACGGATTCGGCGTCCCCCACCCCGCAATCAGCACGACCGTCGCTTCGCTTGCGCTTTTGCCCGCTTTTTCCTCCGTGTACACGTGCATCCGGTGTCCGTTCACCTCCACCATCTGTCCCGGAGGGACGAACGCCTGCCGGTCTTCGCGCTCGCCGAGCCATTGGTAGACAAAGCCTGCCAGCACGAGAAGCAGCACGGCGATCAAGACCCAGTTGAACGTGATCGCGAGCTTGCGCAGCGTACCCCGCTTTTTCTTCTTCGGCTTCTCTTCCGATCCAGTGGGGCTGGTCGGGCCGGTCGGTGCCGTCGGCGACTCGGGCAGATGGGCATCCGCCTCGGAGACGAGCTGCTCCATCGCCGCCCGCCTTTTTATTCGGTCTTCCGGTTCCATGGGCATGATGCCTCCTTCCTAATAACGAAAAGGCGCGCTTTCTGCGCGGAATTTTGCCGATTCGCCCGCTTGTCGCGTACTGTCTGCAAATTCCCTCGCGAAAACGCGCCTTTTCCCACATTTTCGTCACTTCATCGACGCCTGTGCGGCTTCGATCCCCTGCGCCTGGGCCGAAAGTTTTCCGTCTGCCGCCGCGCCGGGCGTCGAATGCCGTGCCGATTGCGGCAGCTGTCGAAAACTCAGTCTTCGTAACCCGCCAGCCCTTTGTCGATCAGGTAGGCCATCTCGGCATCCAGCACATTTTCGACTTCCAGCTCGTTGAGCTTGACGTCTTTGCGGGCCATGACGTAATCGACCAGCTCGTCGCCGTCCAGTTCGATCGTGTCGCCCGGCTTTTTGGCTGCGGCCGCAATAAAGTCCTGCTCGTGCTTCAGCACGTATTTGATGCCCGCTTCGCCGACTCCCGTTTTGTCCGCGATATAGGCGATCATTTCGCTCTCGTTGATAGGTTGTTCGCTCATTTTCGTCATCCTTCCGCTTCTCGCATTGTGGTCAAGCTTTTGGGTTGGAACGTTCTCATTGTAGCATAGGAGACGCCCCGGAAAAATATTCCGCAGACGGCTCCCCCAACTTTTCGGATCTCCGTACCGTTCAAAAAAAGAAAAGGCTCCGATCGCAGTCCTGCTTATTGCGCGGCTGTAGGATTGCACGATCATGCCCATTCTTTTTCACCGAAAACCGCAATGAAAAATCCGGCTTCCGCGGCAAGGTTTGCGTCCTTGTGCGAATGCCGGATCGGCGGAGTCGGGAAGTCATGAATGAGCGGAGTGGCGAAGACTTGACCGGAAAATAAAGCGGCGGGACGCTCCGATCTCCGCTCGATCAACCCGCTCTTCTAATGATACTGAACCATTTTGATCCGGGCTTCTTCCTGATACGTGATCGGACTGCGAACTTCCGGCGTATGCAAGTGGCGCTCGACCGAAAATTCCAGTCGGCGATAGTCGTCGTCGCCAAGTACATGATCCGGGTGACGCAGGCCGGTGACCCAATTTTTGAATTCTTTCAATGCCGCTGCCATGTTGGCCATCCTCCTTGGATGATGAAACGGATAGAAATCCGGGGGTGGATTCGTTGTTTTGTTTACGCTTACATTATACCTCCGACAAACACCTGCCGGATAGGGTCCGCGCCTCAAAAACAGCTTTGGGCCGTGAACGTTTTGTGTCGGACGGTTTTTGTAGGCAAGGAGAGAGAAGAGTGTCTTTGTAGGGTGTACTTGTCTACAATTAGAAGCTTTCTGTGCAAACGTCAAAAAGCCGGGCAACCCCCATCGGGGTTGCCCGGCTTTTCCGTGTCGAATCCGGCGGTCCGCAATTTCTCCGCCTACTCTTCGCCCCGCACGACTCTGCGGATTTCCTCCACCGGCACTTTCGGCACCCGGTGGTAGGTCACGAGCCCGTTGATCTCCTGCTCGACGTCGGTCAGCTGCGTGTAGCAGAAGCCCTGCACGACGCCGGATACGGTCAGCGGACGGATGACCGCGCCGAGGCGGGCCAGGAAGTCTTCGTCGCTGTCCGCGCCGGAATAGCCCCAGCCTTCCTGCTCGCTTTTGCGGTAGGCGATGCCGCCGAACTCGGTCACGAGGATCGGCTGGCCTTCGTACCGGCTGCCGCCGACGAAGATGCGCCGGTTGGCCGGCATGGCCTGCGTCGCCCGCTCCGCGGTCGCGTAGCGCTCGGTCAGCACGGGCTCGCGCCATTCGTAATCGTGGATCGCCGCGATATCGGTCGTCATCATCTCCCAGCCGTCGTTGTAGATGACCGGACGCGTCTCGTCGAGCGACTTCGTCAGATGGTACAGCGTCTGGCCGTGCTGCTGCTGGCGTACGTCGACCTGCACGTTCGGAATGCCCCAGCTTTCGTTCATCGGTACCCAGACGACGATGCACGGATGGTTATAGTCGCGGTCGACCGCTTCCTGCCATTCGCGGGTAAACCTGCTCACGTATTGTTCCGAATACGCGTAGGCGTTCGCCGCTTCTCCCCAGACGAGCAGCCCCATCCGGTCGCACCAGTGCAGGAAGCGCGGGTCTTCCATCTTCTGGTGCTTGCGCACGCCGTCGAAGCCCATTTCTTTGGTCAGGCGGATATCCCGCACGAAATCTTCGTCCGTCGGTGCCGTCAGCACGCCGTCCGGGAAATAACCCTGATCCAGCACGAGGCGCATATAGGTCGGACGGTTGTTCAGGCTCAGCCGCCCGTTCTCGATCGAAATTTTGCGCATGCCGAAATAGCTGCTTACCGCATCGATCGTCTGCCCGCCGCGCACCAGTTCGAACGTAACGTCGTACAGATTCGGCTGCTCCGGCGTCCACCAGCGGCCGAGGCCGTGATCGTTGAAATCGTTCAGCCCGATCGCGCGCGATTCTTCGGCATTGCGCACGGGGAAAGACTGTTCGGCAACCGGCTGTCCGGCAAAAGAAATCCGCACGACGGCCGTAACCGGCTCGGCGGCTTCGGTCACGGAACTCGTCTCCCGCGAAAAGGTCTCCTGGGAAAAGAATAGGCGCATCCGCACTTCGCCGCGGTCGATATCGGGCGTCAGCTTTACTTTTTCCAGCCGCGCTTCATGCACCGGTTCCAGCCAGACGGTCTGCCAGATTCCGGTCGTCCGGGTGTAGAAGATGCTCTGCGAGCCTTCCTGCCAGAACTGCTTGCCCCGGGGCAGCGTCACGTCGCGGCTGAAATCTTCGGCCCGCAAGACGAGCGTGTTGCCGCCTTCCGCGTTCAGCAGGTCGGTAATGTCCGCGCCAAAAGGCGTATGGCCGCCTTCGTGCGAAGCGGCCCAGCGGCCGTTGACCCAGACGGTGGACGCATAATCGCACGCGCCGATATTGAGGACGACCCGGCGGCCGGCCCACTCTTCCGGCACGTCGAACGCGCGGCGGTACCAGACGAGATCATGGAAGCCGGGATCGCCGATGCCGCTGAGCTTGCTTTGAAAAGCGAACGGGACGTTGATCCGGCGTTCGAAATTACCGCGGCCGGATTCGTACCAGCGTTCGCGGTCGCCCCGGCGTTCGTCGTCGAACGCGAAGTCCCATTCCCCGTTCAGATTGAGCCACTGCGCGCGCTCGAACTGCGGACGGGGATATTCGGGACGGGGCAGCGCGGTATTTTTTTGCAGGGATGACGGTTCAGAAGATGGCGTAGGCATAAGTCCTCCTTGATGATCGGAAAATGGGTGTGGCCGAACGATTCGTTACATTTCTTTGCCGCCGGTGAAGGCGATGCCTTTGATGATCTGCTTCTGGAAAATAAGGAACACGATCAGCACCGGAATGGCGGCGAGCGCATTGGCGGTCATCGGCAGCGCGTATTCCTGGTTGTACGAACTCTGGAACATCGGCAGGCCGAGCGTGATCGTCATGTACGCTTTGTCCGAAATGGAAATCAGCGGCCAGACGTAGTCGTTCCAGGCGCCGATAAAGGTGAAAATGCCGAGCGCGGCAAGCGCGGGACGCGACAGCGGCAGGAAGATGCGATACCAGATTTTGAAGAAGCCGGCTCCGTCGATGCGCGCCGCTTCTTCCAGGTCTTTGGGCAGTCCGTCAAAAAACTGCTTCATGATGAAGATGCCCATCGGACCCGCGATCGCCGGCAGGATCAGCGATACGCGTGTGCCGAGCAGGCCGGCGTCGCGCATCAGCAGGTACAGCGGGATCAGCGTCGCTTCGCCCGGAATCATCATCGCCGACAGGAACAGGATGAACAGCACTTTGCTGCCGGGAAACCGAATACGGGAAAACGAATAGGCGGCCATCGACGCAAGCAGCAGCACGAGCGCCGTCGTGATCGACGACACGACCAGGCTGTTGCCCATCCAGCCGAAGATCGGAGCCCGGTTCAGCACGGTGGCGTAGTTGTCGAACGAGACGTTGAAGCCGCCGGCGAACAGGCTGCCTCCTTCGGGCGTCAGCGAGAGCGACAGCATCCAGAGGATCGGCGTCAGAAACATGAGGGCCAGCAGAACGGCCGCGATCCGTACGACATAAGGGTAGATTCGATCGAGCATCGTGCACTCCTCCTTGTGGGCTTATTCCCCGAATCTGCGCAGCAGCGTCGTCTGCAGCAGCGAGATAACCAGAATGACCAGCATCAGCACGAACGCGATGGCCGAAGCGTAGCCCATCTGGAACGTCTGGAAGCCGTTTTCGTAAATCGAGAACACGACCGTCTTGGTCGCGCCCGCCGGACCGCCGCCGGTAATCAGCTTGGACTGGCCGAAGATTTTGAACGAAGAGATCGTCTGCAGCACGACCACCAGCACCGTCACGCGCGACAGCGACGGGAACGTCACGTAGCGGAACGTCTGCCAGCGGCTCGCGCCTTCGAGTCCGGCCGCTTCGTAGAACGATTCCGGGATGTCCTGCAGCCCCGCGAGGAACAGCACGAACACGAAGCCCATCGTCCACCACAGCGTCGCCATAATGATCGAAGCCCAGGCGAGCGTCGAATCGGACAGCCAGAAGATCTCGCTGTTGATCAAGCCGATTCCGCGCAGAATGCGGTTCAGCAGGCCGGTATACGGCTGAAGAAAAATGACCCAGATGCTGGAGATGACGGAAACGGACAGCACGTAAGGCATGAAGAACGCGATACGCAGAAAGCCCTGTCCTTTGCGGATACTGTTGACGAGCACCGCCAGCAGCAGCCCGATCGCCGTAATGAGCGGCACGCTGACGACGGTGAACAGCACCGTGTTCAGCAGATTGGTGCGGAATTCTTCGTCCTGCAGCAGATTCGTATAGTTCTGCAGCCCGATAAACGTTCGGTCGCCGAGCAGCGACCAGTCGTAGAAGCTGACGCCGAAGCCGTAGATGATCGGAATCATGGAGAACAGCAGGAAAAAGATCGTGTACGGAAGCACCATCAGGACGCCGGTTACCCAGCCCTGCCGACGCAGCGAGCTTCGCGGCGCGCGGGCGTTCGCTCCCGCATTGTTGCGGTCGGACAATGTTTTGGAAGCCATGGTTGCGGTCACTCCTTTCAGATTCATAAAAAAAGGAAGCGGCGCGCGGCGGAATCGCCCCTGCCGCTTCCTTCTGCTTGATATCCGGCAAATTCCGGACCGGTCCGGGCGGTTACTTGCCGCTCGTCTTGTCGATGACGGCGTTCGCTTTTTCAAGCGTCGTCTTCGGGTCCTGTTTGCCGGCCATCATCTTCTCGAATTCCTTGATGACGTTGTCGTTGATCTGGCCCTGTTTCTCGTTACGCGGCCAGTATTTGACGAAGTCGGCCGAGGCCGCGTAGTCGCTGCGGTACGGCATGTCTTTGAACGCCTGGGATTCAAGCACCCGCGTTACGCTCGGAATATGGCCGGCTTTGGCCCACAGCTCGCCGTTGTCCGCCAGCCATTTGGCGAACGTAAGCGCGGCTTTTTGCTTGACCGGATCTTCCGTGCCGTGCTTCGGCAGCGCCAGCGTATGCGAATCGCCCCACGTCGCCGGTTGGTCGTAGATTTGCGGCATCGGTACGGCGCCGAAGTTCAGGCCGTCGACGCTTTCGAACGCGCCGGTACTCCATACGCCCGTCGTCAGCACGGCGGCGCGCTTGTCCTGGAACAGCTTGACCGCGTCGTTGATCTTCGGCGGAATAAGCTTGGACGTGTAGAGGCTGTTGACGTACTCAAGCGCTTCAAGCGCCTGCGGGTTGTTGAGCGCGGCTTTGCCGCTCTCGTCGTAGAATTTGCCTCCGTCGGTGAGCTGGTTGTAGAAGCCCCAGAACATCCAGTAGGAGTCGGTCCGCACGTCCGGCTGGGCCAGCGGCGCCACGTCCGCCGGTACGGCGGCTTTGATCTTGGTCAGGAATTCGGTGAAGCCTTCCGGCGTCTGGTCGAAGACCGGTTTGCCGTCTTCGCCGAGCACGCCGGCTTTCTCCAGATGGTCTTTGTTGTAGTACATGACGATCGCATGCGTATCGAGCGGAATCGAATAATGTTTGTCTTCATAGATCGTCGATTCCAGAATCGTCGGGTTGAATTCGCCCCAATCGAGCTGGCTCTCCGCGGCCAGATCGTCCAGCGGCGTTACGAAGCCGGCCGGAACGAACTGCGGCATGCGCGAGGAGTGCAGGACCATAAGGTCCGGCGCCTGGTCGGACGCAAGCGACGTCTGCAATTTCGTGTAATAATCGCCCGCCGGGTTCGCGAGCTGTTCCACGTGAATCTCCTGATTCTCCGCGTTGAACTTCTCGATCATCTGCGTCATGAACTCGCCGTCGCCGCCGCTGAACGGCGTCCAGAACGAAATGGTCGTCTTGCCGGCGGGCGCATCGCCGCCGCCTTCGCCTCCGGTGCCGGCCGTCGTGCCGCCGCCACTGCCGCTCGTGCCGGCTCCGCCGCCTGCACAGGCGCTAAGCAGCAGCATGAGCGTCAAAGCCAATGCCGCCGGTTTGAACAGGTTTCTTTTTCTCATCTTCGTGCCTCCCTTTCGGATAAACGGCCCGGTTGGACTTCTCGAAAAGTCTTCTCGAAGCAAACGGCCGTTTTCGTTAAACCCCGCGTTTTCTGTTGATTACGCTTACAAACTAATCATAAGGCCGAAGGCCGCGCGGTAAAATGACGCTTCTTTAGGCGGAGTGGACATATATTTGGGTTTAGCAGGCGGCGAATCAGAGCGCGAAGCCATAGAGCGGCGCGCAGTCGAGCCTGCTGCGGCAGCGGGGTGCCCAACGCAAAAAAGCCGGAGACCAGGTTCCGGCTTGGAGCGGTTCGGCCTTCCGGCCGCGGCTGCGGGCGGGAAGGTCGGAGACGGTTTGTCGTTTGGCGGCCGCCAAACTTTTGACGGAACGAGGCGACGCCTGGAAGCCGTGTTGCCCGCCGCCCATCTTCCCATCCCCACATCCGCGCGCCTTTCAGGCATTCGCCCGGTCCGGGCGCAGCGTCTCCCGGAATTCTTTGGGCGTGCGGCCCGTCTCCGCCTTGAAGACGCGGTTGAAGTGCCGGATGTTGGAGAAGCCCGTCCCGTAGGCGACGGAAGCGATTTTGTCGTCGGTATGCAGCAGCAGCCGGGACGCTTCGCGCACGCGCACTTCGGTCAGAATCTCGACGAACGAGCGGCCGAGCCGGATCTTGAACAGGCTGCTGAGGTAAGACGCATTCAGGAAGACGAGTTCCGCCATGCTGCCGAGCGTGATCGGCTCGGCGTAATGTTCTTCGATATGGCGGACAACGCGGTCTACCGCGTGCAGCCCTTCGCTCTCGTCTCCGCGGCGGACCAGCGCCTGAAGCGAGCGCAGCAGGCCCGCGCAGTAAGCGGCCAGCTCCGAGCGCGAGCTGAGCGCAAGCGCGCCCTGCAGCGCCGCGCCGATATCGCGGCCTTCCGGCCAATCGCCTTGGACGCCGCGGTCCACGGCGAGGCCGTATGCTTCAAGCAGCATCCGGCACACCTGCTCGTGGATCACGGACGGACTCGCGCCCGAATCGCACAGCTGCCCGATGCCTTCGCGCACCCGCTCGCCGAGGTCCCCGCCTTCGCCTTCGAGCAGCGCCTGCTCCAGATAGCCGCGCTGGGTCAGCGGCGTCCGCACCGCGCCCGGTTCCTGGCGCGGCGGGTCCTCGTACAGCAGGACCCGGTTGCCGCCGGAAGTCAGCCGGTAGAGCAAAGCGATTCTCGCTTCGCCATACGATTTGGAGATCTCCTCGACGCCGTGTACCCCGCCGCCGATCCCGATCGTGATCGTCAGGTTCGCTTCGCGCCGGATACGGCCCGCGATATGCCGGGCCAGTTCCGCGACGTCCGCCCGCGACGCGGCGGACGCTTCGGCGTCCAGCAGCGCGACGACGCCGGCGCCGCGCCGGAACACGAACCCTGTCCGCACGCCGGACAGCGCTTCTTCGATGAATTGGCGAATGTAGAGCGAGAACAATTCCGCTTCCTGCCGCTCGTAGCGGGTCGGCTCGACCGAGTCCTTGTCGAGCTCGGCGACGAGCACGTACACGCCCCGTTCGAACTCGATGCCGGCTTCGCGCAGCTCGCCCGGGCGCGCATGCGGCAGTTCGCCGCGCACGAGCCCGTCGAGCAGCCGGTCCCGCTCTTCCGCGAGCACGGCCGGCAGGCGCCGCTGCGGCAGCCGCTCGGCCCGCTGCAGCTCGGCCTGCACCAATTCGCGCTCCACCTGGCCGAGCACCCGGTACAGCTCCGCCTTGTCGATCGGCTTGAGCAGGTAATCCCGCGCGCCGAAGCGCAGCGAACTCTGCGCGTAGCGAAAATCGTTATAGCCGCTCAGCACGAAGCAGCGGATGTCCGGGTAGCGCTCGCGCAGCTGTTCCTGCAGGCCGATCCCGTCGAGGCGCGGCATGCGGATGTCCGTAATGACGAGATCCGGCTTCGTGCGCTCGATCTCCTCCAGCGCTTCGAGGCCGTCTTTGGCTTCTCCGCACACTTCCCAAGGGGTGTCCGACGTTCCGATCAAATGGCGCAGTCCCCGGCGAAAAATCGCTTCGTCGTCGACGACCAGCACTTTGCGTTTATCCATGGCGGTCTCTCCCTTCTTCCTCTTCGCGTTCCCGCAGGTCCGGCAGCCGGATCGAAGCCCGGATGCCGCCGGACTCCGCCCGTTCCAGCCGGACGCCGAAGCCCGATCCGTACTTGAGCACCAGCCTGCGGTGCACGTTGACCAGCCCGTGCCCGCCCGGTCCTTCCGGCAGCAGCCCTTCTTCCATCTTGGCGTTCTGGCGCCGCAGCTGTTCGTCGCTCATGCCCGGTCCGTCGTCCGTCACGGAGATAAGGATGCGTTCGCCGCTTCGCCCGATCGCGATGACGATACCGACTTCGCCGCTGCCGTGCTCCAGCCCGTGCACGATCGCGTTCTCCACGACCGGCTGCAGCGTCAGCCGAATGACCGGGCTGTCCATCAATCCCGGCTCCGCTTCGATCCGGTAACGCAGCCGCTCTTCGTAGCGGATACCCTGAATCGCCAGATATCCGCGAATATGCTCGATCTCTTCGCGGACGGTCACTTCGTCGCGTCCCCCGCCCATGCTGTAGCGCAGCAGGGCGCTGAGATGGTTGGTCATGCTGACGACTTCGCGGTTGCCTTCGAGCTCGGCGTACATGCTGATCGAGCCGAGCGTATTATAGAGAAAATGCGGATTGATCTGGCTCTGCAGCGAAGCGATCTCCGCGTTTTTCTCCCGGATCTCCGTCTCGTACAGCCGATACGTCAGCGTGCCGAGCCGGGACACCATCAGATTGAACGTCCGGCTCAAGTGGCCGATCTCGTCTTCGCTCTCGACCGGGATCGAGATGCCGAACTGCCCTTTCTCGACCAGCTTCATCGAATGGCGCAGCCGGCTGAGCGGGCGCGTGATCCGCAGCGCATACAAGATCGAGACGAAGATCGAAGCGGCCAGACAGGCCAGACCGACGAGCAGCATCTGCCGGTTGACCGTCTCCGCGTCCTTGAGCAGGACGCTCATCGGGACGGCCTGAAGCACGGTCCAGCCCGTCACCGGCGACGTCACGTACGTCATCAGCACCGAAGAACGCCCGCTGCCGAGCGCGACGGTACCTTCGCCCCGATAAGCCGCGAGGCGGCCGGTCGAATCGGGGAAGGCGCCGCTCTCGTAGATCGGCTCGCCGCTTCCGCCGAGCACCGCCACCGAGCGCTCGCCGCTGCCCGACAGGTTCGCGATCCGCTCGCGCAGGTCGCTCGACGGCACGTCGATTTTGAGAATGGCGAGCCGTTCCCCGCTTTCGAGGCTGCGAATGACGCGGACCGCCGAGAAGACGCTGTACGTCGAGCCGTTGTCGGATTTCAGCGAATGCGGACCGACGAACACCGCTTCGCCGAACGCGGCCGCTTCCGCGAACGCGCTGAGGTCGGGATCGTCTTCCTCGGTGAACCGTCCGGGGCTGTCGGGCGGCTCGACGTACGAACGCACCTTTTCCGCCTGCAGCGTGATCCCGATCGTATCGACCCGCCCGTTCACCCGGATACGCCGCATGAATTCTTCCAGCAGCATCCGTTCTTCGTACACCGTCGCTTCGCCCGCGTCCCGGCACTCCAGATAATCGAGCAGGTCCGGCGTCTGGTAAGGCAGCACCGACAGCAGCGCCAGTTCGTTCATATAGATGTCGAGGTTCGCGCTGAATTCGTGCACGGCGTCCGCCTGGTACGCGCCGACGTTGCGCTGGACCGCCCGGGAGTAGCCGATGCCGCTGAGCAGCGACGAGAGCAGCAGCGGCACGGCGATGAGGATCAGATTGATGCCGATCAGCTTGAATGCGAGGCTGCGGTTGGCGCGGCGCGCTTGTTTGCGGCTCCACAGACTGCGGTATTGCGCATATTTGCCCATCTGTTATTCCTCCAGAATCCGGTCGATTTTCGGCCCGATTCCCTTCAGCATGCCGTCGACCGTCTGGCTGCCCGACCACAGCCGCTCCAGTTCGACGACCAGTTCGTCGCTGACCCGTCCCTGCTTCGGATGATCCGGGAAATAAGCGACGTCGTCGGCCGCTTCGGCGTAATCGCTCCGATTCGGCAGCGCGAGAAAAGCTTGCGATTGCGCGGCCGCTTCATACGCCGGAATATGCCCGGCCTGCGCCCAGACGTCGCCGTGGCGGGTGAGCCAGGCGGCGAACTTCAGCGCCGCCCGGCGCTTCGCCGGATCGGCCTGCGCCTGCGCGGGCAGCGCCAGCGTATGCGCGTCGCCCCACGAGGCGGGGCGTTCGTAGATCTGCGGCAGCGGCATGACGCCGAAGTCGAGCCCTTCCGCCTGCTCGAACAGCCCGATCGACCAGACGCCGAGAAACAGCGTCGCCGCTTCGCCCCGCGCGAACTGGCTCGTCGCGTCGTTGATGTCCGGCGGAATCAGCCCTTCCCGGTACAGCGAATCGACGTAATCCAGCGAACGTTCCGCCGCTTTCATGTTCAATCCGGCGTGTTTGCCGTCCGCCGCGTAGAGCCGTCCGCCTCCGTCGATCTGGCTGTACAGCGACCACCAGAGCCACAGCGAATCGATGCGGATATTCGGCACGGCGAGCGGCGCCACGTTTTCGGGAACGTTCGCGCGGATCTTTTTGAGGAAATCGGTAAATCCCTGTTCCCCGGGCTCAAGGACCACTTTGCCGTTTGCGTACACCCCCGCCTGCTTCAGCCATTTTTTGTTGTAATACAGCACGCCGAAGTGGGCATCCAGCGGCACGCCGAAGTGGCGGTCGCCCAGCACCGTTTTGCGCAGAATGTTCGGGTTGTACCCGTCCCAGTCCACCCCGGCCTCCGCCGCTTCTTCTCCCGCGATCGCCGTAACGAAATCCGCCGGCACGTACTGCGCGTACTTCGAAGCGTGCACGATCGCCACGTCCGGCGCTTCGCCGGTCACGATCGCGGTCGACAATTTCGTATAATAATCGTCCAGCTTGTTGTTGTTCATCCGCACGACGATCCCGTCGCCGTTCTCTTCGTTGTACCGGGCGACCAGACCGTTCATGAACGAGCTGTCCCCGCCGCTGAACGGCGTCCAGAACTCGATTGCCGTCTTCGTCTCCGCCGCGGCCGGCGTTTCGTATCCGCTTTCATAATTGTCCGTCAACCACAGCCCCAAAGTCAGCACCAGAGCGCCCAGCACGGGCACGAGCCAGAGCGGCGTTCTTTTTCCGTACCAAAAATCCGAGCGGCCCATCCCGCTTCTCCTCCTCGTTCCCGGCATCCGGTCACCGTTATGTCCATTTATTGTCCTTATACACGCCCTGCCTCCATTCTAAATCCGATCGCAGCGCAAACGCCGTTTTTCCTTCATTTTGCCAAAATTACGTCCATACCTAAAAATAGGTCCATATCTGCGCAACCGCAAGTCTTTTCCCAAAAAATAAGACCGTTCCCCCCAAAGATCCGTCCTGTTCGCCGCCGCGCGATTGCGTTAAGTTGTTCGTAACACTCAACCGAGGGGAGACAACACCGAATGAACAGAAAAACATGGCTCAAAGGCGGCCTTGCACTGATGCTGCTCGGCACGACGCTTAGCGGCGGAAGTTATGAGGCGGCACAGGCAGCTTCGGCTCAGACAAAAAACGATTTCTACAACGTCATCATGCAGGACGGCGCCGATCCGTTCATGTACCGGCACGCGGACGGCTACTATTACTTCACGAAAACGACGGGCGGCAACGTGACGCTCTGGCGCTCCAAGACGATGACCGGCATCGACGCGGCCGAGACGACGGTCGTCGAGACGGGCGGCCAGAACGTGTGGGCTCCGGAAATCCACCGGATCGACGGCGCCTGGTATATTTACTATGCCAAAGACGACGGGGACAACGCCAACCACCGGATGTACGTCATGCAGAACAAGTCGCTCAATCCGCTCAAAGGCACCTGGGTCGACAAAGGCCCGATCGCCGATTCGACCAACCGCTGGGCGATCGACGGGACGGTGTTCAAGGCGCGCGGCGTCTCGTATTTCGTCTGGTCGGGCTGGGAAGGTACCGAGAACGTGCGGCAGGTGCTCTATATCGCGCGCATGAGCAATCCGTGGACGATCGATTCGCCGAGAGTCGAGATCGCGCGGCCGGAGTATCAATGGGAGACGAACCATTCGCCGAACGTGAACGAAGGCCCGCAGATTCTCGTCAAAGGCAATCAGATCAACATCGTCTACTCCGCAAGCGGCAGCTGGACCGACGATTATTCGCTCGGCCTGCTGACGGCCAAAAACAACAGCGATCTGCTGGACCCGGCTTCGTGGACCAAACGGCCGGATCAGGTGTTCAAGACGGGCGGCGGCGTCTACGGACCGGGTCATGCCAGCTTCACCGAGTCGCCGGACGGGCAGGAAGACTGGATCGTGTATCATGCGGCCAAAAGACAAGGTTCCGGCTGGGACCGCGAGATTCGCACGCAGCCGTTCAGCTGGAACGCGGACAAGACGCCGAACTTCGGCAGTCCGCTTGATCCCAACCAACCGATTCCATTGCCTTCGGGCGAACCGCAGCGCGACCGCTACGAAGCGGAAGACGGCCGGCTCGGCGGCACGGCCAAAGTGTCGCAGCACGCGGACAGTTCGGGCGGCGCGAAAGTCGGCTATATCGACACGCCCGAGAGCTACGTGGACATCGACGTCGACGTGGACAAAAGCGGCACGTACATCCTCTATGCGCGCACCGGCAACGGAACGGCGGGCGGCACTTGGTCGACGCTGAAGCTGTCCGTGGACGGCGGACCGGCCAGCGACTTCTTCGTGACGAACCAGGGCTGGGACAACTGGGGCACCTCGACACAGAAAATGACGCTGGACAAAGGCAAGCATACGATCCGTTTCGCCAAAGGAGACGGCTACGCCGAAATCGACGGGTTCGACCTGTTCCGCGTCGGGAAATAGACCGGGCGAACAGACGGAATAGGCGGCATAGTAAAAAAACAGTTCGGACGCAAAGAAGCGAAGACCGGGTAGGCGGTCTTCGCTTCTTTTTTTGAGCCTTGAGATAGCGCGCGGCTCTGGCGCCGGGCGAACGAACACGCAGGCGCGCAGGCGGAACCTACCGCCACTCCACCACTTCGCCAAGCGGCCGGCGGGTCTTCTCCGTCGGTTCGCCCGCGCGGTAGCCGAAAGCGGCCATGCAGGCAAGGCCGAAATGCGCCGTGTCCAGCAGCCCTTCCTCGGCCAGCACGCGTTCTGTCTCAAGCTTGACGAAGCCTTCCATCGGGCAGGAATCGATGCCGATCATCGCGGCGGCGGTCATCATGTTGCCGAGCGCCAGATACGTCTGGCGGCAGGACCATTCGAACATGGCGCGCTCGTTATCCTGCAGCGCGAAGCCCGTACGCAGAAACGCGTCGTACGTTTTGCGCTTCATGTCGGAGATCTCCTGCGGCAGGCGCTGCACGTCGCCGAGCATGTACGAGATATAGGCCGAGTCGGCCGTCATATCGTGCGGCAGCCGCGCCAGCACGAGGATCACGTGGCTGGCCGAAGC
Source organism: Saccharibacillus sp. WB 17 (assembly GCF_008634075.2). Lineage (NCBI taxonomy): Bacteria > Bacillati > Bacillota > Bacilli > Caryophanales > Paenibacillaceae > Saccharibacillus > Saccharibacillus sp. WB 17. The sequence continues at coordinate 28,327 of NZ_VPFK02000028.1, forward strand.
CAGCTGGCGGCGAGCGCCGCCGGCATGCACCGCGATCTTGCTCCGCAGCTCCGGATTCTGCACGACGACGAATTTCCACGGCTCGAAGCCGTACGAGCTCGGCGACAGCCGGCCGGCTTCCAGAATGAAGTCGAAATCGTCCGCCGCCACCTGCCGCGCGGGATCGAAGTCCTTGACGGCATGGCGGAACCGGTAAGCGTCCAGCAGTTGGCTTTTGGCGGCCGCGTAAGCGTCCGGCCCGGATGGGTCCGGGTGTGGGTCCGGGTGTTTGTCGTGCATGGGAATGCCTCCTTCGTATCGTCGACTCTTCTTCATTTTAACGCACATTCAGGCCCAGTCCACTTCCAGGCTTTCCGCTTCGATCCGCAGTTCGGTAAATCCTCCGTCTTCTTTTTGCAGCAGGACAAGCAGGGCGAACCCGGCCGGCGCCAACTCGAATTCTTCGCCGTACCAATAAGCGCGCTCCAGATCGTCCGGAATCGTCGCGGCGCCCACGCCCGAGAAGACGAGGCGATTCGGCGGCGCCGAGGCTTTGCCCATCGTCGACTCGTCGAACCGCAGCTCGATCACGCCGCCCGGCCGGCGTTCGCACGAGACGAACTGTGCGTCGTGCAGCGAACGTTCCCACAGTTCCCGGGCGGCCGGCGGCAGCTGCTCCTTGACCGATTCGTAAGCTTCCCGCACGGCACGGCCGAACTCCTGCCGCCGGCGATCGAAGTCTGCCCGCCATTCGGCGATCTGTGCGGCCAGCTCCGGCGGCGCATACGGCTGATTGAGCGTGCCGTCAAGCACGTACGGATGCAGCTTTGCCGGCAGCAGCGCAAGCAGCTCCTTGCGGTTATGGGCCAGGCTCACGTGGGCCTGCTCGACGTAATCGACTCCGATCTCGCGGCAGAACGCCAATTCTTCGTCCCACCCTTCCTTCGTCCTCGGCACCGCGAGCAGACTGCTCAACTGCATTTCCCGATACAATCTTTCCGTAAAAAATCGCATGCGATCCCCTCACTTTTTCCTCAATTTCCGGCTCACCAGCACGATCAGCAGCAGAGCGACGCCGACCAGCACCACATTGAACAGAATCTGGAGCGAAGCGCCCGCGCCGACTTTGGGCGCGGGGTCGGCTCCGTCCGTGCCGGGAGCCGGCGGCACGAACCGGGCCGCATTCTCGGGGCCGAGCGCGGCTTCGGCCGGCTTCGAGCGTTCGATCTCGGTGCGGAACGCGGCGAGGTCGTACTGCGGCGGAGGCTGCCGCTCCGCCCCGTACACGAGGCGGTAAGGGCCGGCGCCGGTGTCTTCGAACACGAGCCGGTCGACGCGGTAGCCCACTTCGATCGATTCGATGTTCAGCGGCAGATTGCCCGCGTTGTCGATCACGATCATCGGCTTCTCGTTGCGGATCGGTTCCGCCAGCCGGATCTCGGTATCGTCGACGCTCTCGCCGTCAAGTTCCAGCCGGTTGAGCCGCGTCGGCGACAATACGCGCGTATTCGCGCCGGTGCCTTTGGCCCGGTTCACGTAGAACAGCCGGCTGAAGCTGCTGGAGCCGTCCGACGCGGAAGCGTTCAACCGAATCCGGTCAATGCGCAGCTTGTCGGCGTTATAGATCACGACTTCCGACATGCGCGCGGAAGGCTGCACGTTGAACGGCAGCTCCGCGGTCCGGCGGAATCGTTCGCCGCTGACGGCCGCGCCGACGTCGGTCAGCGTCCCTTCAGTCAGCGCAAGCGGTTCTTCGCCGTTTGGCGCGATCAAGCGGTAATAGCCGTATTTGACCGGCTCTTCCAGTTCGATCACGTTACGGAATATGCCTTCGCCGGTCGAATACAGTTCGCCTTCGGTCAAGTCTTCCCAGAGCTGCCCGTCGTAACTGCCCCGAACCCGTACTTTTTTGAGAAAAGAACTCTGCGACAGCGGGAACGTCAGCCGGCTGCCGCGCACGTCTTCGCTGCCGGAAGCCGGGACGACGCGAAAATCGAACCGCGTCGCGCTTTTGCTCTTGGCGCGGTCGACCAGCTCCAGCGGATACTGGCGGTCGAGTCCCCGCTCGCCTTCTTCGCCCGAATCGGCGTAATACGGCACGAACCGGCCCGTCGAATCGACGATGCGCACGTCGTTCAAGTTCTCCCCGGCCCGCGCGTAGACGTCGGCATCGAGGAACAGCGCCTGGTACTGCGATCCCGGAGCAGCCTGGATCTCTTTGGCAAAGTTCCACGTGCCGGAATCCGCGTAGTCGTCTTCCGCCGGCCGAGCCTCGAATACAGGCGCCGTTTGGCGCCCGGCGGGTGCTTCGCCCGCGGCCCCGAACACAGCTGGGGCGGCAGCGGGCGCAGGCTGTTCCGCCCGGGCGTCCGCGCCGCCCGAGGCCGCGGCCAACAGCACGGCCGCGCAGAGCGCGGCGCCAAGCTTTTTTTTCGCCGCAGCCGACTTGTCGGGCTTGCGTTCAATCTTTTTTTCCGCGGCGACCGAATGACGGGGTTTGCCTTCAATCTTCTTTTTCCGCATCGTCGTTACGCTCCTTCCCTTCGTCCGCTTCCAGGCGGTTCGATACGCGCTGGTACAAATAAGAAATGCCGAGCAGAATAAATCCGGCCGCGAAATACGCCAGAATCCGGCTGCCCAGACCGTTCAGCCCGAGATCGAAGATCAGCAGCTTGGCCGTGCACAGCAGCGTCAGGATCAGGCCGAGCCGGCGGATATGGACGTAGCGGCGGCGGAAGCCGTACAGGATGCAGCCCAGCGCGACCAGCAGGTAAGCCAGGCTGTACAGAAGGCCGAAATCGTCGACATGGAGCTGCACGCCGAGCAGGGCGGTCAGCATGACCAGCACGTAGGCCGCGATGCCGACCGGATACCATTCCCCGGCCTGCGGATAGCGGCGCACGACGCTGCGCAGGCTGCGATTGCCGCTCCAGAACACGGCGGCGTTGACGACAAGCAGCACCGCAAGCGCCGCGTAATCGTTCGCTCCGTTGAGATCGCTTCGCGCCGACAGCACCGGCATCGTCAGCATGAGCGCGATACCGATCAAGCAGGCGATGCCGTATTGGATCAGCGCATACATGCGGGTGACTTCGTCCCGGATCAGCGTGAAGCGGGAGAGGCCTACCGAGAGCAGCGCCGTCACGGCGGCCGCGAGCAGCATTTTGTAGAACAGGTAATGGCTGCCGCCGTTCGGGAGCAGACGCTCGTAGACGTAGAACGTTTCGTACAACCCGTAGAACCAGACGTTCAGCAGCGCGGCGTACCGGAAGATCAGCAGCATGCGGCGCTCGTCCGGCGAATAGCGGACGCGGCGTTCCGCTTCGGAAGAACGTTCCACGCCGCGGTTCCGGGATTCATCCCACGCATAGAACAGCGCGAGGCCGAGCGTGCCCAGCGTCAAGAGCGTGTATTTGACCATGAACACAGAGGAATTCTCGCCGCTGATCAGCAGGGTCAACCCGCCGAGCGGCAGATCGACTACCACGAAAGCGACTATGCAGAGCAGCATGACGGCCCAGCCGCCGCGTTCCAGCATCTTCGAACCGGCGCGGCGGCCGTATACGCTGAGCACGCACGCTTCGGCCAACCAGCCGAGCGACGTCCACGCTTCGCCGAGTTGGAACGGAACGATCAGAATCGCGAAGACGAGCGCCGTGACATAGAACAGCAGCCGCGTATTTTTCTCCTCCGGCACGAGCCGTTCCGCCAGCAGCCCGAGTCCCGCATACAGCAGGCCGAACAGCAGCGCAAGCAGGCCCCGGAACTCGATCGCGCCCGACGATTGCAGCAGCGCGTACATGACGCCGCAGCCGACGAACGTATTGATGCCGAGCAGCGCGACGTCCCATTCGGACAGCTTCTGCTTGAAGCGCATCGGGTACACAAGCGTCAACGCGAGATACATGAGGAAAGTGGCGAAAGCGTAGCCCGCGCCGACCCAGCGGCTGTCCGCCAGCCCGACGAGCAGCAGCATCACCGGCGTGTTCAGCGCAAAGCCGATATACGCGACCACGGTCCAGCGCTTATGCAGCGAGACGAGCAGCAGCAGCAGGTTGAGCAGGAGCAGGTAGACCATTGCCGCATACACGGCAGGTCCCGACAGGCCCGAAGCGAGCCCGTACGACAGCAGCGGCAGATAGCCGCCGACGAGTCCCAGCGCGCAGATCGTCCGCGATTCGTAACGCAGCGCCAGCAGCACCGTGGTCAGCGTGACGAGCACCGACAGCAGCAGCGCAGCGGTCATCCCGATAATGCCGAGCAGGAAATAGCTGTAGAAAATCGAGCCGTACAACACGGCCGTCCCGCCGCCGAGCAGCCCGAGCGCGAACGTGCGCCGGCCGCGCCGGTACAGCCATTCGCCGCCGCCGAGGAGAAGCGCGCCGAACAGGAAAAAGACGCTGCCGCGCACGTAATCGTTGAACCACGTCGAGTACGTGTAATTGAACGCCATGCCGACCGCGACCAGAATCAGCAGAATCGCCAGTTTGTTGATCCAGTTCAGGCCGATCTTCATCTCGATCCGGTTCTGCCGTACCCGGCGCCGGATCGTGTCTTCGTCCACGCCTTCGTCTTCCAGCAGGCGATAGCCGTCGTCCAGCGATTCGCCCGCCTGCCGGTCCGCTTCTTCCTGCCAGCGGCGCTGGCGATCCAGGCTGATCTCCAGCTGCTCCGACAGCTCTTCCAGCTTGAGACGGAATTGCTGCTGCTCGCCGCCGTTCAGCCGAAGCGCAGCCGTCATCATCTTATGTATGCGTGTGCGCGCCTGTTCTTCGAATAGGCGCAGCCGGTTGATCCGCTGGACTTTGCTCCCGGCAAAATAAGTATCCATTTTGCTTCGGGACAAGCGCAAAATATTCAGCTTCTCATCCAGAATCTGTTCCGTCAGCGACAGGCGCAGTTCGGCGTTCTGCTTGTTCAGCTTGAAGCTCTCGGCGCGGAGCGCGGCCAGCTCCCGCCTGTCCTCTTCCGACTGGCGGCGGAGCTTCTCGTTCTCGTGAATCAAATCGCTCGATTCGTACTCTTCCAGCAGTGCCTGCGTTTCTTGCAGCAGATTGCGCTGGTTCTGCCTGATCGCGAACAGCCGGGATTTGAAATCGTTCATGCGGACCCCTCCCTCTTCTCTTTTTTCAAAATGTTAGTCCATGATTCTACTATATAGGAAATGCTTAGTTAATAGGCATACTTCCTGTTACCCTTTTCCGCGCCGGCCTCTCCCCCCAAACAGCAAACAACCGCATTTACTTTGGCAAAAAAAAGGAGTATGCTGATCGGGTTGTAAAGATTACAGTGTGTAAACTATATAAAAGGAGTCCGATCATGCCCGCTTCCCTGCCGGACGCTTCCGGAAAATCTTCGAACATCGGCCTGCCGATGTTCGTGCTCATGCTCAATTTGTTTATCGCGCTGCTCGGTCAGGGCATGGTCATTCCGATCCTGCCCGAGTACCTCAAGCAGTTCGATGCCGCGGGAACGGCCGCCGGCTACCTGGTCGCGGCTTTCGGCGCGGCGCAGTTCCTGTTCTCGCCGATCGGCGGACAGCTGTCGGACCGGCTCGGCCGCAAAAAGCTTATTATCGCCGGCCTGCTGTTCACCGTCGTCTCCGATTACCTGTTCGCGGTCGGCCATACGCTGCCGCTGCTGTACGCCGCGCGCTTTATCGGCGGCATCGGGCTCGGCCTGATGGTCCCGTCCGTCATGGCGTACGTCGCCGACAGCACGACGCCCGCGACCCGTGCCAAAGGCATGGGTTACCTCGGCGCCGCGATGAATCTCGGCATGGTGCTCGGGCCCGGACTGGGCGGCCTGATCGCCGAATTCGGCATTCGCGTGCCTTACTACTGCGCGGCGGGTCTCAGCCTGCTGGCCGCCGGCTTGTCGCTGCTGCTGCGCGAGACGCTGACGCCGGAACGCAGAGCCGCCGCCGGCGTGCGCAAGCGGCAGCCGATCGCGCGGCAGGTCGCGGATTCGTTCCGCACGCCTTATTTTCGCTATCTGCTGCTCGTGTTCGTCATGACGTTCGGGCTCGTCAACTACGAGACGGTCTACGCGCTGTTCGTCGAGCAAAAATACGGCTTCGACGCGCGCAGCATCTCGATCGTCATCACGCTCGGCGCGGTGATCGGCATCGTCTGCCAGATCTGGCTGCTGGACCGCGCGGTGCGCCGGTTCGGCGAAATCAGGCTGATCCGGCTGTCGCTGATCCTGACCGCAGCCGCTCTGGTGCTCATGCTGATCCAGTTCAATCTCGTCTATCTGCTGTTGATTTCGGCCATCTTCTTCGCGTTCAACTCGTTCCTGCGCCCGACCGTCGGCACGCTGATCGCCAACGCCGCCGGAGACCGGCAGGGCTATGCGGCGGGACTCAACACGACGTATATGAGCCTCGGCAGCATCGTCGGGCCGCTGCTCGCCGGATGGCTGTTTGACGTACAGATCAATCTGCCTTATGTGCTGGGGGCGGTCATTCTGCTGGCCGCGCTTGCCCTGACGGGCAGGCGCCAGGCGAAGCCGGCAGCGAAAGGAGGAACTGTCCATGAGTGAGACATGGCATCGGCAGCGCAAGCAGCACAACCGCGAGGAGTTGATCGCCGCCGGACGTGCGCTGTTTCTGAAGCGGGGCTTTGCCGCTGTTGCCGTCAAAGACATCTGCGAACAGGCCGGTGTCAGCCGCGTCACCTTCTACAAGCATTTCGAATCGATCGACGAAGTCGGCTTCGAAGTGCAGATGCAGGCACTGGCACAGATGGCCGAACAGGTCCGGGCGGCCGGCGAGCAGGCCGCGGCGGATTCGGGCGGCTCGGCCGGACCCATCGGACCTATCGGACCCATCGGGCCCGGCGGGCCGGTGGAGGCTCTGCCGGGCGAGCGGTTATTGCCCGCGCCGACCGGCGCCGACCGTCTTCGGGCCATGCTGCTGGCCTGGGCGGCGTATGCCGCTTGCAATCGGGACTCCATGAAGTTCATTCTGCTGTTCGACCTGCACTACGACGCGTATCCGCCCGGCGACAGCCTGCGCGAGCGGTACGGCGCTTTTATCGCCGAGCAGAAAGAGCGGCATTTCCTGAACGAAGCGCTGAGCGCCGGTATCGAAGACGGCTCGCTTCGCTTGGACCTTGATCTGCGCGAGACCGGCGAGTTCATCTTCACCGCCATGATGGGCCTGCTCCAGAAGCTCAGCCTGTCCGCCGAAGATCCGTATTCGCCGGACTCCGGCAGCCGCAGAATCGCCGCGAGATTCATCGGGCTGATTCTCGGCTCGCTGCTTGGCGACGCGCCAGCCAAGGGCGCGGCGTCTTCAGCCGGCGACAGCCCGGCCGGGCAGCAGGGCGCGGCGCCGGAGCACCGCCGGGGCGAGTCCCGCGGCGGCTCGCGGAACGGACGCGGGGACGCCTGACGTCAGGGCCGAAGGCGCGAAGCGGCCACCGGCCTTTGACGATCCGGGCACGCCGGTAAGGGAAAGTTGATACGCGAACGCCGACACAGGAACATCGATACCCGAACCCTAATCCGGCCCCGCCGATCCGGGAACGCCAGAAAGGCTGCCCGCTCTCCTCGGAGAGCGGGCAGCTTTTTTTTATACGCATACGGCTCTTGAACGGTTCTGGATCGCCTTCTGACCGCCTCTTAACGACTTCTTGACCTGCTATCGACCGCCTTTTCACCGCCTCTCAACCACCTCTCAACCCCCTCTCGGCAGCCCGCCGAACGCCGGCTTCCGCTTGCCCGGATACCGCTTTTTATGCGCGCCCGAACTTTTATTTTAAATTCGTCATATATTGTGATATTTATCACATATTAAATTTTAGATTTAATTTAAGATAAGGACATGGAAGAGATGATCATCAACCAAACAAACAAACAGAGCCGCTGAGACAGCGACCCAATAAACCCTTAGGAGAGTGGAACTAATGAACAACTGGCTGAGAACGAACAAAGTGGCAATGTGGTTGCTGACCGTACTGCGCGTGTACATCGGATACAAATGGATTACCGGAGGATGGGGCAAGCTGACCGGCGGAGGCTTTGACGCTTCGGGCTTCATGCAGGGCGCGCTGGCTCAAGCGGGCGGCGACCATCCGGCCGTACAGCCTCTGTGGGCAAGCTTCCTCGAACACTTCGCCATCCCGAATGTCGGCCTGTTCAACGTCCTCGTCCCAATCGGCGAATTCGCCGTCGGCCTGGGCCTGATCCTCGGCACGTTCACCACCTTCGCCGCTCTGATGGGCATGGTCATGAACTTCGCCTTCCTCTTCTCGGGCACCGTCAGCACCAACCCGTACCTGATCCTGGCCGAGATCTTCATCGTCGTCGCTGCCCTGAACGCAGGCAAAATCGGTCTCGACCGTTGGGTCATCCCTTACCTCAGAGCACATGTCTGGGGCCGCAACAAAAAACAGGAAGGCACGAACGGCAGCGCGACCGACAATCAGAAGATCAGCGCCGCCTAAGCTTTCAGACCCCAAGTGATCGAGTCCGATCCGATTCAGTCCGATCAACTTCTTCCTTCGTGCACTTTACGCAAAAAAGAAAAAAAGCGCCGCCTCCCGCATTCCGTCGAATGCGAAGAGATCGGCGCTTTTTCGTATACCGGCGATCGTTCAGCGGCGGGGACGACGCCCCGGAGATCCGCCTACTGCCCGCTTGCCGCCAGGCGGCACGTCCATGCCGTGGCTGCGTGCCAGATCGATCAGGGCGGAAGCGCCGAAGCGGACCGCCATCAGCACGTCCGCACGCTCTTCGTCGCTGCGGTAAGCGGACTCCTCTTCGCGGTCCGCAAAATCCGGCGCGCCGCTTCCGTAGTACGGATGCCAGCCGATCGGCGGCGGATACGGCGTTCCGATCCGCTCTTTGCCCCCGTCCTGCCGCTTATCCGTTCCCGCCCCTTTCGCCGATACCGACACCGGCATCTTCGCCGACCTTCGCTCCGTTTCGCCGGGCCGCGACGACATCTCTGGCCCTGCTACGCCGGGTTCTTTCACGCCTTGCCCTGCCGCTTCGCACAGCCTGATCGCCGGCTCAAGCGCCGACGACGCGTCCGCGCCTTCTTCCGCGCACAGCATGAGCAGCTCCAATAGTTCCGCCGCGCGCTCCGGATCGCGAAGACGCACCGGTGTCCCTTCTTCGCCCGCTTCTTCTCCCACCAGCTCGCTCAGCATCAGCCCTGCCCATTCCGCCACTTCCGTCGCTTCCTGCGGCAGTACCCGAATCCGAATGACGTCTTCGCTTGTTCCGTATCGCACGTTATAGCCTCCTCTTCGATCGGTCTGATCGATCTTCTTACTCTTTATTGTAAAAGATAAAATAAGAAGATAAAGAGAAGATACGCGGCGCGGAATTTCGTATTTTATGAAACTTGCGGTCCGTCACTTCAGCCCCGCCTGCAGCGCCGTCCAGAAGGTCTCGTCCTCCATGCCCAGCGCATACACGGACAAGCCGGCCAGCCGATACTTGACCGCCAGCCGCGCCTTGAGCTTGACGCTGTACGCGTCTTCGTACCAGAGCACATGCTTGTCCCCGCCCGGCGCGGTGTAGGGCAGGCGCATGGACAGCGACCGGGCGTCGCGCGTCCCGGGATTGCCCAGCATGCGGACGATGCGGCGCGCTTCCGTCCATTTCAGCATGGCGCCGCTCTCGTCTTGCGGATCGGACAGGTTCCAATCGTTGCCGTAAGCGGGAATGCCCGCAAGCAGCTTGGACGGCTCCACTTCCGAGACGGCAAATTTCAGCGAAGATTCCATCCACGCGAGGCCGGCCGACGAACCCGGTTCGCTCCACAGGCCGTGTTCGTCGTACGTCATGACCTGGATCAGATCGGCTTCGCGCCCGAGCGCTCTATAATCGAAAGCACCGGACCAGCCGTTATCGGGATCGTCTTCCGATTTGGCCGGCACGGACACCATCGTTTTTTTGCCGAATTTGCGCATCTCCCGGGCCGTGTCGCGCACGAAGCGGCTCAGCGCCGCCCGATCTTCGGGCCGCACTTCTTCGAAGTCGATATTGATGCCGGCGTAATCGTGCGTGCGGACCGTCTGCAGCATGTTGCGAATAAGCCGGATTTTGGCCGGCGGTTCGTTCAGCACGCGGCGGGCGATATCCGCGTCCCAGCCGTTCTCGCCGTAATTCGAGACGAGCGCGTACGACTCCATGCCGGCGCGGTCCGCTCTCTCCAGCGCCGGCTCCGGCACGGACCCGACCAGATTGCCGGCCGCGTCCGTATTGAGCGTATCGGTGGCGAGCCGATTGAACCGGTCCGAATACTGCCGCAGCGAAGTCTCCGAATCGGCCGTGTAATACGCCAGCACGATCGGCTGCGCCGGCGGCGAACCCGGATTCGCGAAGCCGGCGGTTCGGCTCTGCGCGAGCAGCAGGGCGGCAGCCAGCAGGCCGGCGGCGATTTTTCGGTATCCCATACGCGTGCCTCCTTTGCTTTGTTCTGTCTTTTTCTTTTCCCGGCAAAAAAACAAAAAGCGGCCATCGCCTCCAAGACGATTCCGCTTCATGCCGTTGACGCTAATCTATAGGTTTCGAGCCGAATTTCAGAACATGCGGTCATGCAGGGCGGTCTCAACGAATGTCCGGCGATCCCAACCGGTTCACCGTGCGGAATTGCTGGCCGTCGTCTTTGCGTCTGGCCCGTCTAGGACCGGTGCGAAGCTCGTTCGTCAGTTCCGTGAACCAGGCTTCGTCGCGAATCTGCAGCGCCAGGTCGATCAGGCTGCGAATCTCCTGCTCGCTTTTGCGCGGATTCTCCGACAATTTCTTCATGCCCCGATCCGATACGGCAATCTCCTTGCCCATCAACTCCTTGTTGTCGCTGTGGGTCACTTGCAGCAGAGCCGTCTGAATGGGCGCACTCGCCGCAATCAGATAACCGTGTACCAGAGCTCCGTCGTCGGTATATGCTTGAATCCAGTCTCCCGTCGTCCATTTACTCATGTTGATACACCTCTCTCTTCCCCGTTAAGAAGTTTGTTGTTTGCCAGATGCGGCTGAAAGAATTATACTTGGGTTATAACTGTAATTATAAAGGATACAGTTCAAAAGGTCAAGAAAGGTGAACCGTTATTCGTTCTCCGCACGGACCTTCGAATCTTATCCTTATATTAAATCAAGTGAGGGAGGGATAAACAATGAATAGCGAATTTCCTGCCGCCGTGCACATTTTAGTCTATTTGGCCCACTCTCCTTCCCGGTCCGCCAACAGCGAGGAACTGGCCGCAAACGTTGGCATCCACCCTGCGCGAGTCCGCAAAACGATGGGCTGCCTGCGGGAACAAGGCTGGGTGCTTACGCGCGAAGGCATCGGCGGCGGTTACCGGCTGGCGGCCGAGCCTGCCGGCATCCGGCTGTCCGATGTGTACCGGGCGGCATGCTGCGGAGGACTTCGGCCGAAAAAGAATACCGGAAGCCCCGGCAGCGACTGCGTCGTCGCATCCGGGATCTCCGGCGCGATGAGCGGCTACTTCGACGAAGCGGAGCGGCGCTATCTCGACTACTTCGACGGAGTGACCGTACAGGACGTGCTGAACCGGATCGTCGACGGTGAACTTCCGGGCGCGATGACGGCGGACTGAGGCCTAGACGGCGCCTAGGCAGCCCCTGCCGCCCGCCTGACGCGGCTTGGCGGGTTACTCGGCGCCCGTGACGCTGCGCAGCACGTCGTCGATCATCCGGCTGTTGGCGACGGCGCCCGTGTACAGCCAGCTGCTGTCGCGGCCGAACTCGTACACCTGCCCCGCCTTCACGGCCGGGATATTCTGCCAGACCGGATCGGCCAGCACCTGCTCCTTGTCTTTGCCGCTTGCGTTGACGAGGAACACGTAGTCCGCGTCCAGGCCGGCCAGCAGCTCAAGCGACAGGCTGCTCCAGTTCGCTTCGCCGGCTTCCGAAGACTGCTTCACGATGTCCGGCACGGCCATGCCGAGATCGTTGTAGATCACGTCGCCGCTCGACAGGTTCATGTTCACGACGTAGACGTCTTTTTCCGTAACCCAGAGCGCCGCCGCTTTGTTCGCGCCCTTAGTGGCTGCGTCCAGCTTGCTTTTGGCATCGGCCGCTTTGGCTTCGTATTCGTCCAGCACCCGCTGCGCGTCTTCCGGCTTGCCCAGCACTTCCCCGACCGTCAGCAGTTCCTGCCGCCAATCGTTGTTCTGCGCGTTGCCTACCACATAGGTCGGAGCGATCGCCGAATACTGCTTGTACTTGTCGCCCGCCACCAGTTCCGCGCTGTCCATCAGGATCAGGTCCGGCGCGTAGCTGGCTGTCACTTCGAGCGGCAGGTCGGACGGAATGCCCGGAATGCCGGACAACGAATCCTGCAAATACGCCTGCAGCATATCGGTACCGATCATCCACTGCGCGACCGGCTTGACGCCGAGCGCGACCAGAGGATCTTCCAGATAGGAAGCGATGATCGCTTTCGGCTCGGCCGGGATCGTCACTTCATGCCCCATCGAGTCGGTCAGTACGCGTTCTTCCGCCGAAGAAGCCGCCTCGCCGCCGGTGCCGCTGTCCGCCGCTTCGCCTGTCGTCTGACCGGCTGCCGGTTCGGTCGCCGCCGTACCTTGGTCTGCCGCATTATCTGTCGCCGCATCGCCCGAGCAGGCGCTTAGAGCAAGGGCCAGACCGCCGACCAGCGTAAAAGCCAAACTTTTGAACGTTCTTGTTGTCATGGAATCGTGAGCCTCCGTCCGAATTTTAATTGATAATCATTCTCATGAAAACAATATAACGGGATTCCGCCTTTTGCGCAAGCCCCCGTTGAGTCGACGAAAGGAATGAGTACATGACTCTCCCGAACATTCAACAGCTCTACGACCTTTACGTGAAATCGAACCTCCCCAACCGTTTTACGGACGAGCAAATCCACGCCCGATTAACCGAAGTCTATTATGCTGAAAAAGTTGATCTCAATCGCTTTTCTCGGCTAAGGGAGGACCCTCAAGCGGGCTTCGACCAAGCAAAAGGCGCTTATGTATTCGAAGATCCCCGCGGCATCGAAAAGTTAATGCAGCTAAATGCCGATTTTGATCCGGAAGAAGACGATGCCCATGCCTGGGTCATGAATTCTACGCAGGTCGGGATGTCCAATTTGCTGTCGTTGGAAGTTGCGATTTTTCACGGCATCGACGACGAAGACAGAGAGCTCGGCAACCCTGAATTCGAAGAGTATTTGATTATGCTTTACTTGGCCGGTTATCTTTCATTCGAAAACGACCCGCATATCGACCAAGTTCGCGATCGGTACAAACAAGGCTATTATCTTCGATATTTCGGCGCGCAGGACGGTACCGACCGTTTTTTGTATCCGTCAAAAAAGTAAAAAAGACGCTCCCGCCCTACGAACAGGGAGAGAGCGTCTTTTGGCTGCGAACTTAGTTTTTGGTACGTTCCATCCGTACCCGGATCACTTTGACGATCTCCATCAGCACGACCGCGCCAAGCGCAAGGCCGGCTGCGATCAGCCAGTCGTTCACGCCGAAATCGGCCGGGATCGAGAAGATGTCGCGCACGCCCGGCAGCAGCGTGACCGCATACAACGCGAAGCAGAACAGCACGGCGCCGAGCACGTATTTGTTATCGAAGAAGCCGGCTCCGAACGCCGTCTGCGTCTGCGAACGCGCCGCGAACGTCTGCAGCGTACGCGCCAGAATCAGCGTCGTGAACGCCATCGCCACGCTCAGCTCGGGCGACTGCTGCAGCCCGATATACTGCGAGACGATGACCGCGATCCCGATCAGCACGCCGCGCGTGATGACGGTCTGGAGCGTGCCGCCCGCGAAGATGCCTTCGTTGATGTCGCGCGGCTTGCGCCGCATGACTTCCGGTTCGGCTTTCTCCATGCCGAGCGCGATCGCCGGCAGCGAATCGTTCAGCAGGTTGATGAACAGCAGCTGCAGCGCCGTAAACGGATTGATCCAGTCGAAGATCAGCGCGAACAGAATCGCGATGATCGCGCCCAGATTGCCCGAGAACAGGTAGGCGATCGATTTCTTGATGTTGTCGAACACGGTGCGGCCGACTTCGACGGCGCTGACGATCGAGACGAAGTTGTCGTCTGTCAGGACCATCGCCGCGGAGTTTTTGGCCACGTCCGTGCCGCTGCCCATCGCCACGCCGATATCGGCCTGCTTGAGCGCCGGGGCGTCGTTGACGCCGTCGCCGGTCATGGCGGTGATCCGGCCTTTTTTCTGCCAGGCGCGGACGATCCGGATCTTGTTCTCCGGCGAGACGCGCGCGTACACGGCGATATGTTCCAGCCGGTTGTCCAGTTCGCTGTCGGACAGCGCGTCCAGCTCGCGGCCGGTCAATGCTTCGTCGCCTTCTTCCATCAGCCCGATATCGCGGCCGATCGCCTGCGCCGTCGTCTTGTGGTCGCCCGTGATCATGACCGGACGAATACCGGCGCTTCGCGCTTCCTTGATCGCGCCGTAGACCGCGTCGCGCGGCGGATCGATCATCGCCGTCAGGCCGACGAACACCAATTCGTTCTCGTCGTCCTCGTCGACCGTGACGCCGGCGGCGATTTCTTTGTAGCCGAACGCCAGCACGCGCAGCGCGCGGTCGGAGAACGATTCGTTCTGCGCCTGAATGCCGCGCAGCCATTCGTCCGTGAACTTCTCTTCGCGTCCGCCGATCCGGATGCCGGTGCAGCGGTCGAGCAGCACGTCCGGTCCGCCTTTGACGAGCAGCAGGCGGCGGCCGTCAACCGTATGCACCGTCGACATCAGCTTGCGGTCGGAGTCGAACGGAATCTCGCCTTCGCGTTCGTACGTGCCGCGCACTTCTTCGTGGCTGCGGTTTTTCTTGGAGCTGTAGGCGAGCAGCGCCGTCTCCGTCGGATCGCCGATCTCCTGCCCGTCTTCGTTGATGCGCGAGTCGTTGCACAATACCGCGATGCGCATCAGCCACTGCTCGGAATCCGTCCATTCGTTCGGATCGTCCGGCACCTGGCCTTCGCGGCCTTCCGGCACGAAGTCGTCGACGACGGTCATCTTGTTCTGCGTCAGCGTACCGGTCTTGTCGGTACAGATGACGCTTGTCGAACCGAGCGTCTCGACCGCCGGCAGTCGCCGGATGATGGCATGGCGCTTCGCCATCTTGTTCGTGCCGACCGCAAGCACGATCGTCACGATCGACGACAGCGCTTCGGGAATCGCCGCGACCGCGACGGCTACGGCGAACATGAACGAGTTCAGGATCGCGCCCGTCATGTCTCCCGTATCGTTGGAGAACCATTCGCGTCCCGCTTCGACGCCGAAGATGACGATGCAGAGAATAAGGATGAACAGGCCGAGCTTCTTGCTGAAGCTCTCCAGCTTGCGCTGCAGCGGCGTCTGCTTCGCTTCGGCGCTCTCGATCAATCCGGCGATCTTGCCGATCTCCGAATTCGTGCCCGTGCCGGTGACGAGCATCGTCCCCCGGCCGTAGACCACGAGCGCGCCGCTGAACACCATGTTGCGGCGGTCGCCGATCCCCGACTCTTCTTCGATCGTGTCGGTATGCTTCTCCGCCGGTTCCGATTCGCCGGTCAGCATGCCTTCGTCCGTCTTCAGCGAGCTGCTCTCCAGCAGCCGTCCGTCGGCCGGCACGTAATCGCCCGCTTCGAGCAGCACGATGTCGCCGGGCACCACTTCCCTCGCCTCGATCGTATGTACCTGTCCGCTCCGTTTGACTTTGGCGGCGGGCGCCGACATCTGCTTGAGCGCATCGAGCGAATTTTCCGCTTTGCGCGTCTGCACGACGCCGATGACCGAATTCATGATCAATACCGCGAAGATAATGACCGATTCGATGATCTCGCCGAGCGCGAGCTGCACGATGGCGGCCGCCAGCAGCACGATGACCATCGGATCTTTGAACGATTCGAGAATCAGCTTCCAGATCGGATCTTTTTGCCGCTCTTTCAGTTCGTTGTAGCCGTGTTCCTCAAGCCGTCTGCCGGCTTCCCCCGATTCCAGACCTTCCGGGCGGGACTTCAGTTCCTTCAAAGATTCTTCCCCGCTTGAGCGATAAAAATCCACGCAATCCCTCCTCTTCTTTCGGTGCGGACCGGCATTGCCACGATCCAAACATTCGTGCAGGCCGGCCGCTCTCTCTCCCTTTTACCCAGAAGGAGCGAAGAAGGTGACGGTTTTTCAGGTGTTTTTTCAGCAAATTCCAAAACGTTAACAGACAGGTCAAACTTGCGTCCAAAGCCCGCCGCTGCGGCATACGTTTCAGTTTACATATCGATTAAGCTGCTCGCGGGCGCGCCAATCGGACAGGTTCCAGGATTGCCACGGCACGTGTTCGCCAAGCTCGATCTGGGCTTTTTCCCGCAGCCGCCGACTCAGCTCGCTGTCCGGTTTGGCGCGTTCGATCAGGACAGGCACCGCATCGTCGGACAGGTCCAGCAGATACTCAAGGTCGATCGTTGCCTCGGCCGCATGCTGGCGATCCAGATTGAGCCGCGCAATGACGCGATCCATACAGGCATAGTTGACCGTCAGGTAAGCGACGACGCCGAGCGCGACCAACACGCGGCCGAGCGGGATGCGGCGCATGCGGATACACAGCGCGAACAGAATCAGCACGGCGAACAGGAAAATCATGAACGCATGCACGAGAAAACGCAGCCGCGTATAGCCGTACGCTTCTTCGTACAGCAGCAGCCGGGAAAAAGCCGAACCGAGCATCGCTACCGAGCACAGCGCGAGCAGCAGATGCAGGCCGTCCAGCGCCCGGCGCATCCGGCCTTCCCCGCGCAGCGTCGCGTACAGACCGAGCAGCAGCACGCCGAAGTTGATAAACGTTACGCCGATCAATTCCCCGAAGCCGCTGCGCGCATAGTCGGCGTACGAAGAAGATTCGGGCAGCACGCCCTGCCAGGCGCCGAACAGATACGAGAACTGGAACGATACGAACAGCACGTAGACGAGATTCAGCGCGACCAGCAGCGTGACCACGGGCAGCGGCTGCAGTTTGGAGAGCGGATCGCCCGATTGAACGGGGTGGGCCGGCTCAAGATGTTCCGCAAGCTTCGGACCCTGTACGGGCGGCCGGCGCTTCGGCGAACGGAAACCGCCCAGGTACGTGAACAGGAATCCACCTGTCGCAAGCGCCCACAGCAGCCGGATTCCCCCGTCTCCGATCGACAGATTGCCGAACCAGGCCGGGATTTCGCCCGCCATCGTGCGCAGCACGCCGTCCGCCGACAGCAGCAGCATCAGCACGACCGCAAGCAGCGGCACCGCGAACGCCAGCCCATACAGCACCTGCCGCAGCGCGGAATCGCCTTCGCTTGTTGCCGCATCGCCTTCCTGCGGACGGCGCCGGAACAAAGCGAACACGTCCGGCACATGCAGCACCGTCTGCTTCAGCACATGGCCGAACGCGTCGGGAATAAGCCGCAGGTCGTGCCAGCTGCGTCTGCGGTCGCCCAGCATATAGGTCAGATGCCAGGCGGTCAGGATCGGCAGCGCGAGCAGGTTCAGTACGAAAAACACCGGGTTGTCGAACAGCGCATACGTCAGCGCAAGCAGCAGCACGGCGGCCGCAAGCAGATAGCCGGACCGCCCTTGCGGACGTACCGCTTCCCGGCCGAACGTCCAGAAGTAGGCGTACAGCAGCAGCAAAAACAGCGGCACGGACAAGCCCGGCAGCAGCCCGTAGAACAGCAGTTGGTGCAGGCCGCCCAACGTCAGCGCGGCTGCCAGGGCGGGCAGCAGGCTCCTTTTTGCCTTGATCGTCGATTCGTTCATGTCTCGTTCCCTCCGCCTGTCCGAACGGTCTAGGCCGTCGGGACTGTATTCTTTTCCCATTGTAGACGTTAAAATAAGAAGATAAATAGAAAGGTTGGGAGACGTTTTTTCGCATTTTACGAAGGAGGGCGAGCATGAAGCTGCACAGACAATTCCTGCTGCTGCACGAGCGGTACGGAGCGGAAGACGACGGGGAGACGGGCGCTCAGGTGACGCTTGCGGAGGTGGCGGAGACGCTGGACTGCACGCATCGGAGCGCCCTGACGGTCATCGGCAAAATGGCGGCGGCGGACTGGATCGGCTGGTCGTCCAGGCGTGGCCGCGGCCGGCGGTCGGGCCTGACGTTTCGCGTGACGCCGGAAGAGATCGCCGCAGCCTCGGTGGCGGACGCGATCGGGCGCGGCGATGTGCGCGGCCTCGCGGGCGGTCTCGGCGACGGCGCTCCGCCGCCCGCGATGCGGGAACGGCTGCGCGAATCGCTGCGCGCCTACTTCGGCCACCATTCGGAGACCCGCACCGGGCGGCAAATCGACACGCTGCGGCTGCCGATCCGCCAGCGGCTGCATTCGCTCGACCCGCTGCGCACGAACCTGCTGGCGGAATCGTTTGTCGTCGGCCACGTGTTCGACGGACTAGTGCGGCAGCAGGGCGGCTCGGACGAGATCCTGCCGGCGCTCGCGCATCATTGGGAATGCGGCGACGACGGCACGGCGTGGACGTTCTACCTGCGCAAAGACGTGCCGTTCCACGACGGCCGCCTCCTCACCGCCGACGACGTCGTCCATTCGTTCGAGCGCATGCGGCGGCTGCCCGAACGGATGCTGTACGGCTTCATGTTCCGCAATATCGCCGAAGTGACGGCGCCCGGCCCGCTCGTCGTGCGGTTTCGCCTGAAGCGGGCGCATGCGCTGTTTCTGCCGTTTCTGTGCACCAGCCGGGCGTCGATCGTGCCGCTGCGGCGCGGCGACGAACCGGTCGCCCTGCGCCCGATCGGCACCGGCCCGTTCCGGGTCGCGGCATTCGATCCCGGCTTGTGCGTGCTCGAAGCACATGTGCCGCATTACGCGGGCCGCGCGCATCTGGACCGGGTCGAGATCGTCAATCTCCCGTGGCGGATCGAAGGCGGCGAAGACGGCGGCGAATCGGATTCGCCTTTTCATGTGTGGCCGGGGGGCGGGCCAGAGGCGGATGGGACGGACGGGGAGGCGGCAAGGGCGGACGGCGCAGCGGTAGGCGCGGGCGGCGACGCGGCACGGGCGGATGGTGGGACGGCGGGAAAAGAGGGCGGCGACGACGACGAAGCGGGCGCGGAGCGGGGAGCAGGATCGCCTGCGGAAGCGGCAGAGCCGGAAGGCGGAGATTCCACCGCAGGGCCGGAGGGCGCTGACAGCGGGACGGAAGCTTCTGCGGGTGCGGAGCGGGGAGCAGGATCGCCTGCGGAAGCGACGCAGCCGGACGGCGCCGGCAGCAGCGGCATGCGGCAGGAAAGCGCCTGGAGCCGGGCGCACGCGGAAGTGTTCTCGCGCAAATTCGTCACGTGCAACACGAAAAGCGGCCCGCTGCGCGATCCCGCCGAACGGGCCGCGGTCATGGAGGCGATCTCCGCGGAGGACGCGCCCGGCGGGGCGGACGGACGGCGGGAAGACACGGCCGATGAGGCGACGGCTGGAGCGGATGCGGCGACGGCCGGAGCGGAACCGGCGGATGCGGCTCGCTTGGGCGCGGCGGAGAGCCGCACGCGAACGGGCGCTGCCGGCACCGGCACAGCAGCCGAATCCGGCGGCTTCGTGGGCACGGATTTGGCCGATTCGGCTTCCGCTGCGCCGGCGGCCGAACCTACCGCGGAGCGGCAGCCGCTGCGCCTGCTGACCATTCCGCAGTATCGCAAAGACGCCGCTCTCCTCCGAGAGCGGCTGGAACGCCGCGGCTATGCGTGCCGGGTCATCATCGTGACGGTGGACGATTTCAAAGGCCGGACCCGGCTGGCAGCCGACCTGATTCTGTTCTCGCTGATCCGCGACCGCGACGAACAGCTGCGGCTGTTCGACCTGTACCAGACGCTGTCGGAACATGCCGACTCGTCGACCCGTTCTTTCGTCCGGAGCGCGCTGCGCCGGGCCGCGGGAGAGACAACGCCCCGCGGGCGGGGCCGCGAACTGGATCGGCTGGAAGCGTTCCTGATCGCGCAGCATCAGCTGCATATCCTGCATGAGACGCCGCTTCAGACGGCGTACCTGCCCGGCATTCGCGGCGTCAGCTTCGGCGCGCAGGGCTGGATCGACCTGCGGACGATCTGGTTTCCGCCGGGATGTTAAGAGAGCCTCGGCCTCTTGCTCCGCAGGAAAAAGCCCGGCCGATCGCGCGATGCGATGGCCGGGCTTTTCGTTGGCGATTTTCGATAGACCGTTACTCGATCCGGCAAATCAAAACCATTCGCTCCTTCGGAGCTGCAAACGAACCCGAACCCGAACCCGAACCCGAACCCGAACCCGAACCCGAACCCGAACCCGAACCCGAACCCGAACCCGAACCCGAACCCGAACCCGAACCCGAACCCGAACCCGAACCCGAACCCGAACCCNNTGCAAATGTTGACTTTTCGACAGCATTTTAGCAAAAAAAGAGCAGTTTAGTTCGAAATGTTGACTTTTTGCACACATTTTCCGCTCAAAACAGTCCTTTCGGCGTTTTTTAAGCAAAAATGTGATCATAAAGTCAACATTCCTTCAAAAACCCGCCGTCCCGCAGCAAAATGTTGCCTTTTCGCACACATTTCCCGCCTCAAACAGCCTTTTCGGCTTGTTTTCGCGGCCGCCGCAGCTTCGCGCTGCAAAGCAGCCTACCTTTTCCGCCTCAAGCGCCTTAATCCGCTCTAACCGTCTCAATCGCCTCACCAGCCCCGCTGCAATCCGCTCCATCCGCCGCAACCTCACTGCTCCGCCGTGCTCGTCACCCGCACCCGTCTCACCCGCGCGCGCTTTTCCCCGAAATCCGCCGGTGCGTCTCTTCGTCCGCCACCACGTACAGCTTCGCTGCCGCCGGGATCGGCGTATCGAGCTTGCGGTTGATGCCGAGGTCTTCGCGGTCGGCGATCAGCGTGGCGCCCTGCGCCAGCAGCGCCTGAAACGCGTCGCCGTACGTGCGCCACGAGCGGTCGACCGGCACTTCGTACACGTCGCTGCCGTTCGTGCGGTTGAGCAGCTGCGTGATGACGTCCGAGCTGCCTTCGTGCAGCGCCGCCCGCACCGCGAGGCGCGAGATGGCGTCATGCGACAGGATGAACTCGTTCACCTGCGCGTGGCGGAAGTTCTGGACGTGGTTCTCGATCGTGATCTCGACCGTCGTATGGACCTGCGGCGCGATCCGCTCGATGCTGGACACGATCAGCAGCGATTTGCCGTCGACGAGCGCCCCTTCCTGAATGCGCTCGTCCGCGAAGATGATCGCGGCCCGGCAGGTGGCGATGCTCGCTTTGGCGAGGATATGATCCGCGGCGGGATCGCCGCTGACGAAATGCACCTGCTCCAGCTGTTCCAGCGGATGCCGGTTCGATTCGTCGATGAGCACGATCTGCGTTCTGGGCGCGTTTTCCAAAATTTCTTCGATCGCCGACCGCGCTTTTTTGCCCCAGTTGACGATCACGATATGTTCCCGTCCTTCGAACTTCAACAGGCCCGCCCCTCTCTGCCGCTGCACCTCCGCGATCGAATCGATCACCTTGCCGATCACAAGGCTGAGCAGGCCGATCCCGAAGATGTACAGGAAAATGGTAAAAATTTTGCCCGCGGGCGTCGTGGCGAAATAGTCGCCGTACCCTACCGTGGCCATCGTCGTCAGCACCCAATAGAAAGCGTT
Organism: Saccharibacillus sp. WB 17; assembly: GCF_008634075.2. Lineage (NCBI taxonomy): Bacteria > Bacillati > Bacillota > Bacilli > Caryophanales > Paenibacillaceae > Saccharibacillus > Saccharibacillus sp. WB 17. The sequence continues at coordinate 49,905 of NZ_VPFK02000028.1, forward strand.
GAACCAGTTCGTAAAAGTCGCAGGCTCGATCGCGTAGGCGATCGTTGCGCTCAGCAGCACGAAGGTCAGAATGATGACTCCGATCGTCGTCTTGCTCAAGTGCATCAACCTGGTCGACAGCCGGATAAAAAAGTGCACGTCCGCTCCCCCTTGCTTGGATTCGGGCCGCGGATCGTCTACGATAGAAGAATAGAAGACTTTTCCGAAACGCGGCCGCGTGGCAACACGTAAAGCCCTACATGCGAAATCTGCCGGACAAGCCGGCTTTATCCCAGGTTGGAGGTCATAACCATGTCCATGTTCAAACGCATCCGCAACATCTTTGCCAAACCGGAAGCTCCGCTGAAGGAACGCGGCATTCTCGAGATCGGCCCCGGCGATATTTGCGAAGTCTCGATGGTAACGTATGAAGTCACCGGCCGCACCCAGAACGTCCGCCGCAAAGCCGTCGTCCTGACGCTGCGCGACGGCGCGAACCTGTCGTACCTCGTTATCGAGGAACGCGAAGAGAACAAGTACGCGCTCTACCGGCCGATCGACGGACGCCTCGATTCGATCCAGGACGTGCCGGCGACGATGGATCTCGACGGCGTCGTGTACCATCTCGAAGAGCAGTACAACGGCCACGTCGCGACGACCGGCCGCACGCCGTTCATGCAGGGCGGCGACCAGTCCGTCTGGCAGTACCAGTCCGACGACATGAAGCTGCTGCGGATCGAATGGATGGATGGCCGCTTCATGCTGTACGAAGGCGAAGACATCCCGCCGGCCGACGTGCGCGTGATCCGGGGCGGCGGCGCCTAAGACGCGGTACGCTCTGCGGCAGCACGCTCTACGTTAGCCCCTGCGGCTTTACGCTCTGCTGGGGTACGCTCTGCGGTGGCACACCCTGCGGTGACATGCCCTTCGGTAACACGCTGCGGTGCTGCGACGGTACGATCTGCGGCGGCACGCCCGTTCCCGAACCATTCGCGCCGGTCGCGCCGAACTTCAACCGCCAAGCCCGAGAAGGCCGCGCCCGCTGGAATAGCGGACGCGGCCTTTTTGCTGCGCCGATCAGATAATCAGGCTGCTGATCGAGATCGCCGTGCCGATAAACACCGCGCACAGCAGCAGACCGACGGCGACGTTGCCTTTTTCGAGCTGGTCCGCGATTTTGAACTTCGGCGTTACCAGTTCGAATACGTAGTAGACGATCACGAGGCAGATCTGTCCGACCACGAACCAGATCGCCATATACCAGATCGACGTATTCGTGTAGGCCGAGATGCCGAGAATGATACCCGTCGCGATAAACTTGCCGCCGAGCGCGAGGCCGACAGCCACATTGCCTTTTTTGAGCTCGTCCATGTCGTTGAACGGCGTCTTGATGAAGAACACCAGCATGCCCACGATTTGCAGCACGATGATCGCGACCAGACTAACCGCCAAATTGTATACCGTTACCCAGTCAAACCCCAAATCCTCCATCACTTGGCCCACCCCCGAAATTTCGCATATGCCAGATCGTAATCGGCAAAGTCATGCACTTCTTCCAGCACGACTTCCGTCGTCTTGACGTCTTTCAGCTTGCCGTAACGCGACTCGTCGACCGGCTGTTTGATCCGGTTGCCCGAAGGCAGCTCGACCACGGCAAAATTGCGCGTCTCGCCGCCTTTTTCCGTTTTGTACACGCCGACCACGTCGACTTCCGTCGTAACGGACACTTTGAGATTTTCCAGATCGGCTTTCGCCGCGGCTTCGTCCGCATACGACTTGAGCGTCGTCCAGCCGGACAGCTGCACGTCGTTGCGTCCCTGCTCGTCGGTCGTCAGCGTGGCGCTCATCGATTGCAGCGTCCATACTTCCTGCCCGGTCGCGTAGTTGTTGTCGTTCGGCAGCAGCTCGTTGTCCGGCAGCACGGTCATATCGCTGCCGATCAGATCGCCGACCGATCCTTCCTGAATGCGGTAGTCCCACGGCACCGTATTTTCGCCCGGCCCGTCGTCGGCATTTGTGCTCGTCACGGAGCTGTTCGAACAGGCACCGAGCACGAGCAGCAGCAGAAGCGCCGGCAGCCAGACGAGCGTCCGCATGCGGCGCGTCCGCCCGGCCTTTTCGTTATTTCGCAGCATCTATTCCACTCCCAACGCGATAAAATGGCTGGCATTGCCGGTAATGAGTCCTCCGGCGCGGCCCAGCATGCCGCACGGAACACCGTCGATCACGAACATGCCCGCGAGCAGATGCAGTTCGCCTTCGGCGGTGTGCACGCGCGGCAGATCCGCTCTTTTCTGATACACGACCGGGAACAGCCCGCTCGTGTCGTAGCCGTCTTCGTCCTGCAGTTCCAGCTCGCCGGCCTGTCCGTACATGCGCACGGAGCCGCCTTCGCGGCCGAACATGGACTTCGAGACGTAATCGCCGGAAAACAACGGCTTGTTATATGTAGGCAGCATGTAGCGGGAAATGGCGTCGCGTTCTTCCTCGTCGTACAGCATGCCCAGTTCGTGCAGACCCCAGACGACGGCCATCATGCCTTTGGATTGCAGCAAAATGGCATGCGGATGATTGAACAGCTTGAGTTGTCCGCTCTCGACCGCGTAGGCCAGCGCTTCGCCGCCGTCGTCCACCGACATCCACTCTTTGGGATACAGGGCAAACATCCGGTCGATCGGCCGGCCCTCTCCGTCTTTGACCCGGCCGTCGTCGATCGTAAGCGCCAGGCAGTCGACCAGCCGCATCTCGCGGCCGCTGTGCTTGACGAGCGCCTCGATCGTGCCCGAGTCTTCGGCATGTTCGCCGTAGGCGATACACGCTGCCGTATCCGGCCGCTCGGCCGCCCAGGCCGCCCTGACCCGCTCCGCCATACCGCCGTTCATGCTGCGCAGCCCGAGCCGCTCGCACATCCACGGCGTGGCGATCGACGACTCCACGTAGCCGGTCGGCGTGTCCGCATTGAGCTCCAGCAGCTTGATGCGGGCGCGGCCCGGCTCGCCGGGCTCGGCCGTTACGGCAAAATCGAAGCGCGCGTACCGGCTGATCTTCGCGTCTTCCGCGACCGGCGCCTGGTCGAGCATGTTCCACAGAATCGGCGGAATGCCGATCAATTCGTACAGGTCGCGGCGCCGGTGGACGTAGCGAACCGCTTTGTCGAACACGTTCCACAGTCGGGCCGACGCCTGTTCCAATTCGGCGTGGACGTCCGCGCCCATGACGGCCGCCTGGTCGATCCAATACCGTTCGTCTTCGTAGTCCGCCCACGTGAAGCCCAGTTCGCGCAGTTCCTCCACGCGGGCCGCGCGGTCTTCCGACGGCGTGCCCGCGATGCGAAAGATCCCGCTCATCCGCCGAAGAAGCCGCCGGACTTCGAACCCGACGACTTGGAGCCGGACGAGCTAAGTCCGCTGGACCGGCCGCCGACGCCGCCGGAACCCGAAGACGTGGAACGCCGGGTAATTTTGCCGGTGGAATTCGACGTCTTCGGGCGCACCGTCGAACCGGTCACCGAGCGGTTCTGGAAGCTGCCGCTGTCGTACGTGCGCGGCGTGTACGGACGGGTCGAGCCCGCGTAATAGCCGCGGCGGTTGTCGTACCAGCCGCGCGACGAATAGACGCCGGCATTGTTGAACAGGAAGTGATACAGCAGCAGGTCGCTCCAGCCGAAGCCGGAACCGTATCCGCCGTAATAGTTGTTAACGACGGTCGTCCCGTCCGATCCGCCGGAAGGCGCGGTCGTCTGCTCCTGCTCCTGCAGGTCTTCTTCCGTAATCGGCAGGCTCCAGTCGACCGTCGGGTCGTAATACTGCTTGACTTCGTCCGTCGAGAACTCGACCAGCTTCGGCTCCGAAGAACCGCCGGACGCGTTCGAGGCCAGCGCTCCGCCCGGCACCAGCGCCGTATTGGCAATCAGCGCAAGACCCAGCGACGTCGACAGCACCTTGATCGGCCGGCTGAAGCCCGGTTCTTTGTCCTTGCCGGCGCTTTCGGCGGCCGGATCGGCAGATTGGCTTTCGACCTTGCCCGGCTTGTTCGACTTATTCGGCTTGTCCAACTCGCCCGTCTTGTCCGGCGATTGCGCTTGGGGTTCCGCTTTTAACGTATAGCGTTCTTTATCCGTATGATCCAACGTTCTTGTCCCTCCTTCGCAAACGTTCCGTCTGGGGTGTCCGGCTTCAGCCGTGCATCGGCACGAGCAGCAGTTCGAGCTTGCCCGTATCGACGTTCAGCCGGCCTTCGACCGCTTCGTACTCCTTGCCCTGCACAACGAGATAATTGGCGTGTTCGAGCGCCGCGACCATGTTCATGCTCCACGGACGCTCTTCGATCTGCCTCAACTCGCCTCCGACCATTTTTTCGAACAAGATCACCGCGATGTCCCTATCCATTCTCCATTCCCCTTCCTTGTCGGATTCCATGCTTCCACTTCTGTATCCGTTTATGCCCTCGTATACGCGCCTTGCGCAAATGCGTTGCGAAAACTCCCGGCATCACGCAGAACTTCCCGATATTCCCATTCAGCATACGATTTCTGTTTATTGAAGGCAATATTCAAGAAACCTTTTTCGAAAAATGATTAAAAGAATTGATGCCCTTCTAGCCAGTAAATTAATCCAAACAAGAAAAGAGAGCTTCCTTTGTTAAATAAAATAACGTTACAGTATAAATATATTTGTATTACTTACATAGCTAAAATTTTTACTTATTTTATAAAATAAACATTTAGCATGAAAAAACTTATTTAATATGATAAAATCCTTTAAAATACCTATATATGTGAAGGAGGAACCATATGAAAGATCCTTTAAAAAAAGTATTTGGCGTGTCTAAAGATTTGCTTAAAAGTTACGTCACTCGGCAGATCGATAATGACTTTAAAGACAAGTACGAACTTACAGACCACCATATGGTGATCTTTGGAGAAACTAAGGTTGGAAAAACATCTTTAAGAAAGAAGTGCATACCTTTAACTGATGATGTAATAGTTGTTGATTGTACAAAAGGTATTAGCCTTAATGATATTTACGTTCAAGTTTTATATAAAGCAGGAGTAGAAGTAACTGAAAAAATTACTAAAGCATTAGAAGAATCCACTAAGTTAAGAGGCCAAATCAGCTCTAATTTTCTGGAATTTCTAAAGCTCAAAATCATGGGTGAACAGTCCAATAAAGAACAGGTCAACGAAGTCAAAAAACCCTATATTCCAAATACTTTAAGTGTTATGGTTTCGAATGAATTAGATAAAGTTAAAAAAACCACCATAGTATTAGACGATTTCCATTACCTTTCATTGGTTGAACAATACCAATTATCGTTTGACCTTAAAATGTTCTATCAAAATGGCATCCGATTCATAGTTTTAGGAACAAAAATAACTTCAGGATATTTTGAAAAGTTTAATGGAGAACTTACTCACAGGATTGATTATATTGATGCTACAAACTGGACTGAAGACGAATTAAAAGAAGTAGCAGATAAAGGTAGTATTTGTCTCAATATCAATATAAGCGATTCTGTAATAAATTATTTTGTAGAAGCTTCTAATGGTATAATATCTGTTTATCAAGGATTACTTGCTGACTTATGCATAAAATTCAATATTCGTGAAACTCAAGATCATAGATTAACAATTGATGATCTTGAAGCTGCCAAAAAAATCGTCTCAAGCTATTGGGAAAAAATGAGTGGAACTTACTTTATTAAAATCAAAAGTGTTGCAGGTGGTGGCCGTAGAAGGAAGCTTCAACTTTACTATTATATAACTAGAATAATACTTTATTCTGATCAAACTATAATGAGACAAGGTTTTCCTTTTCAATATCTGTATGAGAAGTTACAAGAAATGCATCCTTTGGGAACAAGCATAAATCAAGGAGCTTTAACAACAGTTTTAAGTCACATAGATGAGCTTCAAATTGATAAAGAAATTTTCCCTAAGGTTTATACTTATTTTGATAAAAGATTATCCATAGTAGATTCGGATTTTTATTTTATTACTAAACATCTTCCAAATTCGGAAATAAACAATTTACTACCACCACATGAATACGTGATCGACTTAGAAGACCCAGAAGACGGGTTAAAACAGCCTACATTATTCTAACTTTCAAAATTCTAACTTTTAAAAAGCCAGCGCACTTTTGCACTGGCTTTTTATTTTCATTTGAGTTGTACTTAATTTCAAACACCTCAATGTGAAAGATGGAACACCGGCTTCAGCTCCCGCGACACGGGGCTGTCGTCCGGATTCGTCTCCATGATGTCGCGCATGTACGCCCACCATCTGCGGCAGACGTCGGTATCGGCCAAACGGGCCCAGCGTTCTTCGTCTTCGATCTCCAGATAGGCAAACAGCCGGTCCGTCTCCGCGTCCAGAAAAATCGAGTAGCTGAGCATGCCGTGCTCGCGCAGCATGACTTCCATCTCCGGCCACAGCTCGTCGTGCCGGCGCCGGTATTCGTCGTGATGCTCCCTGAAGACTGTCATGACCGAAGCTTTGCGTATCATGTGCGTTCCTCCCTGTGCTTGAATAGGCGGCTGTCCGTCGGTCTCGGCGTTGGCGACAGCCGGCTCGGGAAAAGTATAGCGCTTTCACGAAGTCCGGGCAAACCGGTTGGCAAAAAAAGCGCATGCCGTGCGCGGACGCGTGCGCACGATCAAAAACCCGGCTCTCCGTGTGGAGAGCCGGGTTTTTCGGGCATGCCCGCGCTGCGGCGCGGCGCAGCTTCAGCCCGCCGCGACGGTGCCGGCGCGGCCGGACTGGCCGTCTTTGCGGATCTGCTTGCTGCGCAGCTGTCCGCAGGCGGCATCGATATCGGTGCCGTGTTCCATGCGGACGGTCGCGTTGATATTGCGCTTCTTCAGGACGTCGTAGAAGCCGTTGATCGCTTCCGGCGTGCTGCGCTGGTACTGGCTGTGCTCGTCGACCGGGTTGTACGGAATCAGGTTGATGCTGGCCTGATCCTTGAACTCGTCCAGCAGGTCGGCCAGTTGGGCCGCCGTGTCGGTGCCGTCGTTGACTTCGCTGAGCAGGATATATTCGAACATGATCCGGCGGTTCGTCGTCTTGAGGTAATAGCGGACAGCGTCCATCAGCTGCTCCAGCGGGAACGCGCGGTTGATCATCATGATCTGCGTGCGCAGGTCGTTGTTCGGCGCATGCAGCGAGATCGCCAGATGCGTCTGGGTGCCGAAATCCGCGAACGCGCGGATCTTGGACGGGATGCCGCTCGTCGAGACGGTGATACGCTTGGCCGCGATCGCGAGTCCCTTGCGGTCTTTGACCACTTCGAGGAACTGGATCAGATGCTCGAAGTTGTCGAACGGTTCGCCAATGCCCATGACGACGATGTTGGTCACTTTCTCGTCTTGGCCGGCCGCGTCGAGGTAATGCTGCACGGTCATGATCTGCTCGACGATCTCGCCGGCGGTCAGGTCGCGGCTTTTCTTGATCAGGCCGCTCGCGCAGAAGCTGCAGCCGATATTGCAGCCGACCTGCGTCGTGACGCAGACGGACAAGCCGTACTTTTTGCGCATAAGAACGGTCTCGATCAGGCTGCCGTCGTGTAATTGCAGCAGAAATTTGACGGTGCCGTCGGAAGCTTCCTGCTTGACGAACTCCGTCATCGTGTTCAGGGCAAAGCGGTCTTTGAGCAGATCGAGACAAGCTCCGTTAACGGCCGTCATCTGATCGAAATCGCTCACTCTTGCCGTATACAGCGCCTCCCAGATGTGCGCGGCACGGGATTTTTTCTCCCCGTTTTGCGTCAGCCATCCGGACAGCGCATCCAAAGTCAGTCCATAAATGGACGGTTTGCTGTTCATGGTGGGTTACCCTCTTTTCAAAACCGGAACGGACGCTTCTTGTGCGCCGCTGCCCGGTACGTAAAATTCGGCTGTACGGCGGTAAGCCGCACAGCCGAGCGTTCGCTTTTCATTGTCCCAAATTTCGGGGTTGAACACAAGAGGCCGGGAGCGCGCTTTTGCCCGTCAGAACACTTTCTCGTCGGCGTAGCGGGCCCGAATCTCCAGAAACTCGTCCAGGTGCGCGAGAAACAGGTCGGTCAGCATCGGGTCGAAATGGCCGCCTTTTTCTTTGTGGAACAAATCCACGATCTCGTCCAGCGGCCACGCCTTTTTGTAGACCCGGTCGCTGGCCAGCGCGTCGAACACGTCGGCGATCGCGGTAATCCGGCCGTAGAGATGGATCTCTTCGCCGCGCAGCCCGTGCGGGTATCCGCCTCCGCCGTATTTCTCGTGGTGCTGCAGCGCGATAATCGCCGCCGTTTTGAGAATCGGGCGGGTGGAATGTTTCAGCATTTCGTACCCCGACAGCGCATGCGTCTTCATCGTCGCGTATTCTTCTTCCGTCAGCTTGCCCGGCTTGTTGAGGATGGAATCGCTGATGCCGACCTTGCCGATATCGTGCATGGGACTCGCCAGCGCCAGCAGGTTCGCTTCTTCTTCCGGCAGTCCGTATTTGAGCGCGAGCAGTTTCGTGTATTCGGCGACCCGTTTGACATGAAATCCCGTCTCCTGGGAACGGGTCTCCGCGATTTCGCCCAGCGTATAGATGATTTCCTTCTGCGTGCTCTCGATCTCGTGGCGCAGTTCCATGTTCTCGAACGCCGCGTCGGTATTGGCGCAGTACGACTCCGCCAGATAGTATTCCCAGTCGATCGGCGTCCGGCAGGAATCGATAAAGATCAACCGCTCGGTACCCGCGATGCCCGGCGAATGGAAGCTGAAGCCTTCCAGCGTCAGCGAATGCCGGTTGAACGTGCGCAGCCTCGGCAGCACGTTCTCGATATCGCGGGGCAGCGAATAGACGTCGAGGTCCGCATATTTGCCCGCCGCGGCGAGCTTGCGCCATTTTTTGTTGTTTTTTTGCAGGATCAATCCTTCGAAAGGGTGTGCCGTTTTTAAAATCGAAGCCAGATGACGCAGCACGTCCTGCGCCAACTCTTCCATCGAACCCGCGTTGAGCACGAACGAGGAATACAGCGCCACGTGCTCCAGGCTTTTTTTCTCGTCTTCGGTCTTCTTGAAATCCCGGTAAGCGCGAAACGAGCCGACCAGCGCCGACTTGAGCTTGCCGAGGCCGCCGTCGAGTTCGCCTTTGATCCGGAAGCTGTTGATATCGTAGCCGCACATGATCTCTTCTTCCGCCGCCGCCCAGCCTTTGTCGGCCACGACGACGATCCGGACCGCCGCGTTCGAAAGCGTACCGCGCACGTAACCGACCAGGTCCAGCGGCTGCCGGTCTTGCGAAGCGTCGAGCTCCAGCAGTACGACTGCGATATCAGTCTGTTCTTCCAACAGGGGGCGGGCTTCATGGATGTTTTCAGCATGAAGAAGCCGCACAGGACGGCTTTCAAAATCAAATCCGGCCAGCAAATGCGACATCAATCCGGCTTCGTCGCGTTCGCCTCCGACCAGCAGGATTTTCCATTCGCTCTCCGTCGTAAGATTTTCCTCTCCGATTCGCAGGTATCTGTCCATTCCGTGTCTCCTCCAGCACATTGTCGATCCGGTTCTTGATCCGTCCTTCAGTTTAGATTGCGTCCTTTTCGCTTTATCGTCAACTGGGCGGGTGATTTGAAGGGAACACGGATATAAAATGGAGAAGATTGCGATAAAAAAAGCCGGTTGGACGCCGCAAGGAGGAAAAGATGACGCAGAACCCGCTTTTTGCCGAACCCAGACGCAAAATCGTGCTCGCCGGAGCGACCGGATTCATAGGAAGCGAACTGCAGGCCCGATACGCGAAAAAAGGATACGACGTCCGCATGATCTCGCGGCGGCCCGGCCCTATCTCCTGGGACGATCCCGCCGCGATTGCCGAAGCGCTCGAAGGATCGGCGCTGCTCGTCAATCTCGCCGGACGCTCGGTTAACTGCCGCTACAACGAACGCAACAAGCGCGACATTCTGACTTCCCGCGCCGGTCTGGATGCTCCGGCTCGGCGCGGCCGCGATCCGGACGGAGACGGAACTGATGCTCAAGAGCCGCTGGGTGGCGCCGGAACGCCTGCTGCGCGAAGGGTTCGAATTCCGGTACCCGACGCTGCGCGAAGCGATGGCGGACATCGCCCGCTGAGGCGCGGCATTCAGGCGTAGTGTTCAGGGCCTACATTCAGGCCCGACATTCAGGCCCGGCGTGCAGCCGCCTATCGCCCGCCGCGCCGGCGCATGTATTCGTCCGTAATCGCTTCAATATAAGCGGAAGCTTCGTCGTCCAGTCCGTAGGCGCGGGCCGGTTCGCCCGGCTCCGGCCGGACGAACGTCCAGTAGCGCTCAAGCAGCCGCTCGTCGCCGCCGAAAGCGCCTTCCGCGTACTCCAGCAGTGCGCTCGCAAGCTCAAGAGACTCCGGCGCGTCGGGCGGGCGGTGCAGGTTGGCGCGAACGCCTCGCAGCAGCGCCGCCCAGGCTTCGGCCTGCGGCCCGGTCTCGACCGGCTGCGGAAGCCGGCGCAGCTCTTCGTCGGAGAAGAAAGCCCGCCGGGCTTCGCCCTGGCGCGAAGCGTCGAAGTCGCCCAGCTGGCGCACGAAATCGGCCATGTCTTCCAGCACGACTTCGCCGTTCACTTCGATCGAGAACAGGGCGGACTCGATCAGCTTCCGCATGGCGGCAAGCTCCTCCATGCGCGACTCAATCTGCTGCGACTGCCGGAGCAGCGCGCTTTTCCAGGACTGTTCGCGCGGCCCGTCGCTGCCGGCCGGCAGCTCGCCGATCGCCGACAGCTTGAATCCCATCGCTTTGAGTACGGCGATCTCCTGCAGGCGGACCAGGTCCGCCGGGCCGTACAGCCGATAACCGGAATCCGGGTGGCGTTCGGGCTTCAGCAGGCCGAGTTCTTCATAATAATGAAGCGCGGCCACGCTGACACCCGAACGCCGGGCCAATTCGCCGACTTTGTACGTGCGGCTGTCCATCGTCTCTCCTCCTCTTCGGTAATGCTGCGAGCTTACCCCAACCGCCACGTCTTGCGCAAGGCGCCGCCCGGCGCTTTTTTGTTATGCCGGCGGCGCAGGCTGCCGATCACCGCGAACACCGCCGCTCCGCCGACCACGACGGTCAGGAACAGCACGAACAGGCTGCCCGTCTCCCGTTCGATTTCGACGTAGCGGACCAATCCTTCGCCCGGTTCGGCCAAAACGGCGAACCGGGCCAGCATGAGGTACGCCAGATGAAAGCCGATGCTTCCCCCGAGACCGCCCAGCGCGAAGCGGGCGAACTGCAGCGCCACGGCAAAAAAGAACAGCAGTACGACGTAATCGACGGTGACCGCCTGCGTCTCCATGCCGGTCGCCGCCTGCAGGGCGCGCGTCGCGAGCGGCGCCAGCACGAACAGCGCCGGAGCGAGCATAAACGCGGCGGCTCTGCGCATCCGGCGGCCCAGCGCGTCGGGAATGACGCCGCGGAACACGAGTTCTTCCGGCAGCGCTTCGTACAGCAGCGCGACGCCGAGATTGAACGCCATCGCGCCCAGCAGCGGCGCCGTGAACCGAATCTCTTCCACGACGATCCAGCCGAGGCCGTGGGCGATCCCGAACCCGAGCGCCGCAAGCGCAAGCGCGATGCCGGCCGCGGCCAGACCGGCGCCGATTTCCCGCTTCCAGGCGCCGCCGCCAAGGCGCAGCGGGAAGTCGCCCGCCCGCCGGCGGTACATCCACAGCACGGCCGCCGCGACGATCAAGGCGACGATCAGCGCCTGCACCAAGCGCTGGACCGGCAGGGCGACGCCTGCGCCCTCCATCGCGTGATACGCCGCGGCCGCCGCATACAAAGCCAGCACGAAGCTTCCCCAGCCGGCGGCGATCGGCGCGAGCGTTCGCGGCTTTTTTTTCCGTACCGATCTTAGGCCCGTTCTTTTACCCGATTCCGTCTCCGATTTCTTGCGCGATTTCATGTCCGTTCTCCTCCTTCGGCGCGAAACGGGTGTTCCGCTTCGTCTGAGGCTAGCCTAAACCCTCAGGTAAACCCGAGAGTCAAGCGCAAGTCTGCGAGAAGCGGGTAATGGAACGTATGAACTCCCAAACCGAAAGCGAGGAAAATCACTTGTCGCACACTCCGAATGTTCCGTCCAAACCGTTGACGATCGTGATTGGCGCCGGCCTGGCCGGCTTGACCTGCGGATTCGAACTGGCCGAAAAAGGCAAATCCGTGCTCGTGCTGGAAGCCGCCCCGTACGTGGGAGGACGCACGGCCAACTGGAACGAACACGGCATGGAGGTCGAATCCGGCTTCCACAAATTTATCGGCTATTACACGCTGCTGCCCGAGCTGCTCGAACGCGCCGGCATCGAACTGAACGACATGCTCTTTTGGGAAAAAACGATGGAAGCCCGGCACCCGGAAGCCAAAGAATCCGGCGAATTCGGGCTCGACGTGATCCGGGCTCCGCTCAAAACGGTACTCGGCGCGCTCGACAACAACAGCTATCTCACGCCGGCCGACAAAGCGTCGCTGATTTCGTTTTTCGCAGCCGGGTTCAAAGATTATTTGGCCAATCCCGAAGACCTTGACGAGATTTCGCTCAAAGACTACGCCGAACGCCATCACGTGACGCAGCAGGCGCTGGACCGCATCTTGCAGCCGCTGTCGTCGGGCATCTTCTTCCTGCCGCCCGAGCAGTATTCGTCCTACGCTTTCTTCGGCCTGTTCGCCCCGGGCATTCCGCGCCTGCACAAAATGCGGATCGGCGCGTTCAGCGGCGGCATGACCGACGTCATGTGCCGGCCGCTGGCGGATGCGATCGAGCGGCTCGGCGGAACGGTGCGCACGTCGGCGCCGGTCAAGAGCCTGATCGTGGAAAAGGAGACCGTGATCGGCGTCGAACTCGAAAACGGGGAACGGCTGCTGTCGGCGAACGTCGTCGTGGCCGCCAATATCCGCCGCTCGCAGAAGCTGCTGGCCGAACATTTCTCGGCCGTGTCGGCGTTCCAGCCGTTCTTCGAACTGGACGCCATGCCGCACGTGACGGCGCAGTTCGAACTGCAGCAGCCGCTGCTGGCGCAGGACCGGACGACGTTCGGACCCGGCACGCAGCTCGGCTCGTTCGGCGAGCAGTCCCGCACGACGTTCCGCGGCAAGGACGGGCGGACGTCGATCATTCTCGTCGATCCCGACTCGCTGGTCGACCTGCCGGAAGAAGAAGTGTGGCAGCGCACCGTCGAGAGCCTCAAAGCAATCGGGCTGAACGGCGTCGACAGCGCGATGGACTACCGCATTATCCGCGGCGACGAGAACTTCTACCGCCTGTCGCCCGGCAGCGAGAAAAAGCGGCCCAAGCAGGTCACCCCGATCCCGGGCTTGTTCCTCGCCGGCGATTATACGAAGCAGCCGTTTCTGGCGACGATGGAAGGCGCGGTCATCTCCGGCCAGCGCGCGGCGAGAGGCATTTTGAAAGCATAAACCGGCCCGGCCCGAAATTTTTGACGGCAAAACGAAACCGCATTCCGCACGCCGCGTATAGTTGGCATCAATCAAACGGAGGGTGAACATTCATGTCTTTTTTCAAAAAAATGCTGGCCAGCGTCGGAATCGGTAATGCCAAGGTGGATACGGTGCTCGACACGGCGCAGGTGCCGGTCGGCGGCGACATCTCGGGTATCGTGCATATCGAAGGCGGTCAGGTCGAGCAGCAGGTCGACCGTATCTATCTGTTCATCAAGTCGGAATATATCCGCGAGCGCGACGACCGCAAGCACAGCGAGACGGTCACGATTACCAAGTTCCTGCTGACCGACCGGTTCACGCTGCGCGCCGGCGAACGCAAGCAGATTCCGTTCCGCTTCACGCTGCCGGAATACGTGCCGATCACGCTGCGCAGCTCCGGCGTATGGGTCGAGACCGGCCTCGATATTCCGAGCGCCGCCGACGCCACCGACCGCGACGCGCTGAACGTAACGCCGAGCGACGAGATCCAGATCGCGCTGGACGCGGTCGAACTGCTGGGCTTCCGCCTGCGCGAAGTGACGAACGATTACGCGCCGCGCCTCGGCGCCCCGCTGCCGTTCGTGCAGGAGTTCGAATACGTGCCGACGACCAAATTCCGCGGCCAGCTCGACGAACTCGAAGTGCTGTTCCGCCAAAATAACGGCGAACTCGAACTGATGCTCGAAATCGACCGCCGCGCCCGCGGCCTCGGCGGATTTTTCTCCGAAGCGATGGGCACGGACGAGAGCCTCGTTCGCCTGCACCTGTCCCGCAGCGACCTGAGCCGCGGCCCGCACGCCGTCGCGGACCTGCTGGAAAACACGATTGCGCGGTACGCGCGTTAAGCTGCGCGGACAAGCGCGCCGGACGGATTCCGTTTCCGTCCGGACGGCAAAGGACCGCCCCTATTGGGGGCGGTCCTTTTTGCGATGCGCGCCTTTTTGCGATGCGCGCCTTTTTGCGATGCGCGCCTTTTGGCGGCATACACTTTTAGCGGCGTGCGCCTTGTATCGGATACGGAATTTGCGGCCCGAGCGGCGCCGGACGCGATCGGACGCAATCGGACGCGAAGTTGCAGCCGGCACGCAGGCTCAACCCCGGCGCTCCAGCCGGAACGCGTCCGCGAGCAGCTCGTACATGCGCAGCTTCGCTTCGAAGTCGGGCGAGACCGTCGCCAGCATCACTTCGTCCGCTTCGTACAGATCCGCGAGCGCGATCAGCTGGCGCCGCACGCCGGCCGGATCGCCGACGACCATGCGCACGCGTCCGGCCGCGATCTTGGCCTGCTGCTCCGGCGTATAGACGCGCGAAGCGATCTCCGCGAGCGAAGGCACGCGGTCCAGCCGGCCGCCTTCGCCGATATCGAGCAGGTAATCGTCGAACGCGGCGGCGAGCCGCTGCGCTTCCGCTTCGTCGCGGCCGCACACGGCAAACAGCGACACCAGCACCCGCGGGCGTTCGCTGCCCGTAGCAGGCACGAAGCGTTCGCGGTACGCTCGCACCGCTTCGCGGCCGGCGCGGCCGCGAACGAAATGGCCGAACGCCAGGCCCATGCCGTTCGCCGCGGCGATCTGCGCGCCGCCTTCGCTGGAGCCGAGCAGCCACAGCTCCGGCGGCGTCTGCGGGCGCGGCTTGACCGCGGCGCCGGCGGTGCCGCGAATATGGGCCGCCAGCCGCGCCACCTGTTCCGGATACTGCCGGAACGAGCCGCTGCGGCCGTCCAGCAGGGCGGCGGACGTCTCGGCCCGCCCTCCCGTCGAGCGCCCGACGCCGAGATCGATACGGCCCGGGTAGAGCGAAGACAAGACGGAGAAATTTTCCGCCACTTTGAACGGACTGTGCATCGGCAGCATCACGCCGCCCGAGCCGACCCGCATCCGCCCCTGAAGCGAGGCGGCCGCGGCCGTGACGAGAATTTCGGGCGCGCTGCCCGCGAGCACCCGGTTGCCGTGATGCTCCGATACCCAATAACGGTGATAGCCCCAACGCTCCGCGCTGCGGGCCAGTTCCAACGATTCGCCGAAAGCCTGCTCCGAAGAAGAACCTTCGCGAATTTCCGAATAATCCAGAATCGACAGCTTCATCCCTGCTCCTCCTTCCGCCGTTCGGTTGACCGATCCGCGTCTTCTTCATTATAAGGCATAAGCGGAAGCGAAGCCCAAGACGGACATGGCAAAAAAGCCGGAGCTTCGTACCCCAGCCTGATTCGATAGGCAGCCCCATGCAGAGCGCGCCGAACATTCGTCCGCCGGACCGCTTGCGCCGCCGAAACGGACAGCCACACAAGCCGGGGTCAAATGATATTGTTGAAATCTTTCGCGCGCGCGTCCAACTGCTCCGAAGCGGCGGAAATGTCTTCGAACTCTTCCATCGCGGTACGGATCTGCGACTGGCTCTGGACGATATTGTCCTGCGCCAGGTTCGTGCCTTCGGTAATGTTCGACACTTCCTTCGTGATGCCTTCGATGTTGCGGCGCACTTCGACGATCGACTCGCTGACACGGCCGGCCAGCTTGCGCACTTCTTTGGCCACGATATCGAAGCCTTTGCCATGCTCGCCGGCATGCGCCGCTTCGATCGCCGCGTTCAGCGCCAGCAGGCTCGTCTGGGACGCGATTTCCTGAATCGTCTGGACGATGCCGCGAATCGATTCCGCCTGGCCCTGCAAGCTGGCGAGCGTCGAGATATTTTTCTCCGAGACGTCCGAGATCCGCTCGATGCTCTTGAGCAGTTCGTGGCTGCGCACGATGCCCGATTCCGCCCGCAGATTCAATCCTTCGGACATCTGCTGCAGTTCGGTCACGACTTCCTCGATGCTGTTCTGCCGGCGCGTAATGTCGGTCGCCACCTTGAACACGGCCTGCACTTTGCCGCTGCTGTCGATGACCGGCATGTACGTGGCTTCCAGCCAGAGCCGCTTGCCGTGGGCGTCCATCCGTTCGACCTTGTCCTGAAAACTCCGTCCGGACATCAGGTCGCGCCAAAATTTTTCGTACTCCGAGCTGTTCAAAAATTCCGGGAAACAGAACTGCCGGTGTTCCATTCCCAACATCTGCTCTTCCGTGTACCCCATCGCCTGGGCAAAATTGGAATTGACGTACACGACGCGGCGCTTCATATCGAAGCGGATCAAGGCCAAATTTTTCTCCAAGGCACTGATGACCAACTGATCCATTGCTTCTTCTCTCATTACACGAATACGATCCATAGACGATTCACCCTTTTCCGTAAATTCATTTCTAGGCTGCGGCACCAAAATTAAAAGCCCGTCAATCCAATTTTGCCCAATACTAAAGCGTTACTCTTTATATCGTCCATTGGCGACTAAATATTATATTATTCGACATTTTCCAGAGAATTATTTTGAAATTTATTCCATATGGAGGGTCTTTTTTCTAATCAACCCCATCTAATCGTTTCGATTTCGGGCTGCTTTTTAAGTATGTCGAATTTTGTATAATCAAAAAGACCGAATCCTCGATTCGGTCTTGGCTAAGTTTATTCTTTTTCAGGTCAGATCAGTTTGGAAAACTCTTTCGCCTGCGCATCCAGCTCGCCGGAAGCGGCCGAAATATCCGCGAATTCGTCGATAGCCAGCCGAATCCCTTTTTGGCTTTTGGACACGGTGGACTGCGCCCGGCTCGTGCCTTTCGTAATGTTATTCACTTCGCGCGTGATGCCTTCGATATTTTGCCGCACTTCGACGATCGATTCTCCGACCCGTTCGGACAGCTTCCGCACTTCCTTGGCCACGACGTCGAAGCCTTTGCCATGCTCGCCGGCCCGCGCCGCTTCGATCGCCGCATTCAGCGCCAGCAGCCCCGTTTGCGAAGCGATCTGCTGAATGGTCTTCACGATGCCGCGAATCGATTCCGCCTGCTCCTGCAAACTTTCGAGCGTCGTCATGTTCTGGCTCGACACTTCGGCGATCTCCTCGATACTGCCGAGCAGTTCGTGGCTGCGCTGGATGCCGGCTTCCGCCCGAATGTTCAGGCCGTCCGACATCTGCTGCAGCTCGCCCATGACGGTCGAAATGGTCACGATGCGATCGGTGATGTCCGACGCGACCTTGCACACGCCGAGCACCTGGCGATTGCTGCCGAAGACCGGCATGTACGTGGCTTGCAGCCACAGCCTTTTGCCGGCCGAAGTGATTCGCTCGACCTTGTCTTCGTACGTACGCCCGTTGAGCAGGTCGCGCCAGAAACGGTCGTAGTCCGAACTGTTGGCGAATTCGGGCAGGCAGAAGCGCCGATGGTCCATGCCGAGCATCTCTTCCCTGGAATAGCCCAGTACCGCGGCAAAATTCTCGTTTACGTACACGACCCGGCGGCTCACGTCAAAACGGATGATAGCCAAATTGTCTTCCAGCGCCCTGACGACGAAACTGTCGCTTACTTGTTCTTCATTTGGTCCGTTCATGAGTCCCCTGGTCCTCCCGTCCAATATTCCAAAGTATATTTTCCATAGGCGGCACAAGGCGGCAAAAAAGCGTCTGCGGCATGGAAAATTGTTCGAGTATGGAAGTATTCGGCGAGAGCCCGTCTCATTCCTGCCCATTTTCTGGACAAAATTTGAAAAGGAATCCAGATTTTACTCGGCGCGCTGTTACCCTTCGCGGCGCAGCAGCGAATCGTCCGCCAGCGTCACCCGATTTTTGCCGGCCGCTTTCGATGCGTACAGCGCGGCATCCGCCAGCTGGTACAGTTCTTCGAAAGTGCCGCGATTGTGCTGCGCCCAGACCATGCCGATGCTCGACGTCACGCCGATCGAACCGTGACGCGGCAGCTCGAAGCGCGCCGATCCGATCGCCTGCCGCAGACGCTCGGCGCCGTCCAGCGCTTCGGACTCGGACACGCCGGTCAGGAAGACGGCGAATTCTTCGCCGCCGAACCGGCCCGCTACCGCCTGCCCTCCGAACGCTTCGCGCAGCACGCCGGCAAAGCCTTCGAGAATGACGTCGCCCGCCGCATGCCCGTACGTGTCGTTGATTCGCTTGAAATCGTCGATATCGAGCAGCACAAGCGTCAGCCCCGGCTCTTCGAGCCGCCCGGCGAGCAGCTCCAGAAAATGCCGCCGGTTGAACAGCCCCGTCAGGCCGTCGATCGTCGCGTGCAGCGTCAGCACTCTTTTTTGCGCTTCCAATTCTTCGTTCTTCTCGCGCAGCTGTCCCATATACATCTTCGTGTTGTCGATAATCCGGCCCGCTTCGACGGCGATCTCCTCGATCTCCGAATACGAGCGGTCCATACGGACGCCGTTCTCGAACAGCTCGTCCACGTCTCCGTCCGCCAGGCGGCGAAACACGTTGCGCAGCTGCCCCAGCGAACGCTGCATCGGACCGATCAGCAGTTTGCCGAGCAAATAGTTGACGTAGAAGCACAGCAGCCCGAGCAGCAGCATCAGAACGGCCGTGACACCTACGATCTCTACCAGCAGCGGCGGATAGATCCGGGACGTAATCAGCCCGATCTCCTGTCCTTCGTCGTTCACGATCGGCGCCAGATACGGTTTGTTGAAATATTCGTACAGCCAATTGCGCTCGTGGATCGCTTCTTCGGCCGTGCCGGAAGGCGACAGATAGGCGCTGCGATACAGCTCCCTGCCGTCCAGCTCGACGATCAGGTCGACCGTATGCAGCGCGCGCGGCATCTCGCGCCCTTCGTCGTAGACGAGCGGCTCGTCGCCGTCGATCAGCGGAATCCGGTAATTGACGACCTCCTGCCGCTCGACCGTCTCCCACCAGCGCTGAAAGCCGGAAGCGTCGGGCGACAGATCTTCGAGGCGTTCGACACCGTGGTTGCCCGGGAACGCCGGCGACGTCATCTCCCGCATCGTCGAATGCGCCACGAGCTGCGCGCCGAGCTGGGCCAGCGGACGAATAACGATGGAGAGCAAGATGGTGACGATGACCGCAAAAACGAGAATCGTGAACAGCGTGGACGAATTCATGGAGCGGCGGATCAGCCGGCTCAAACTGCGGCTGCCGGTAGGGTTGGTCACAGGGAAGTCCTCCCGTTCTTGGACTGAGTATGGGTTTTGCGTTTCTCAATTGTATCGGCGCATTCGGTCGTGCGCAATCCGTTTTATGCCGGTGTCGGGACCGCCGTTCGCAAAATTTTCGGTAAATCGGCGAAAGGGCGCAACAATCGGACAAAATCGGATGAAAAAAAGGCGGCGCTGTGCTACAATACTGAAATTGCAAACATTGCAATCGGCCATCAACCTAGGGAGGTTTATCGATCGCCATGCTTATTATTGGTATCGCCGGCGGCACCGGTTCCGGTAAAACAACGGTAGCACGCTCCGTCATCGACCGCCTCGGCGCGGGCAAAGTCACGTTCATATCACAGGACAACTATTATAAAGATCATCCGGAGCTAAGCTTCGAGGAGCGCGGAGCGATCAATTACGACCACCCCTTCGCGTTCGACAACGATCTGATGGTTCAGCACCTGAACGACCTCAAGGCAGGCCGGGCGGCTTACGCTCCGGTATACGACTTCACCGTGCACGCGCGTTCCGCGGACAAGACGGTGGAGCTCAAGCCGAACAACATCGTCATCATCGAAGGGCTGCACGTCCTGTCGGACGAACATCTGCGCGCCCTGCTCGACATCAAGGTCTTCGTCGACACGGATCCGGACGTGCGCATCCTGCGCCGCGTGCTGCGCGACATCGAAGACCGCGGCCGCAATATCCGTTCGGTGCACGACCAATATTTGACGACGGTCAAGCCGATGCACGAAGCGTTCATCGAACCGTCGAAGAAATACGCCGACCTGATCATTCCCGAGGGCGGACACAACGAAGTCGGTATCCAGCTGCTGTCGATCCTGACGGAGAAATACCTGTCGGGCGACCACAAGTGGAACCATTCTTCCTGACCGCATGTTCGTGAACCGCAGCACCCGCAAAGCCCAAGCAAAAAAGCTTATCCTTCGGAGGATAAGCTTTTTTTGGCATCAAACGGGTCCGGACGCCGCGCAATACCCGGATCGATAGGGCTCTTGAGCGCCTAGCGGCGGCTCGGCGCGGCGCGTAGCGGCCTTATTTGTAAAAGACTTTGTCCACGTTGTATTTCGCGCGGCCGTTGTTGATCAGGTACGTCTCGTAAATTTCGCGCTCCGTCGGATCGGCGACGACGCACACTTCGATGCGGCGCACTTCTTCCCGGTGAGCCTTCATCGGAGAGACGTTGTCTTCAAAATGCTTCTTGATGCGCGGTCTGATCTTGCGGGCTTTGCCGACGAACAACAGCTCGTCGTTCTCGCCGTAAAACATGAAGATGCCGCCTTCTTCCCGCGTAATCAGGTGGAAATCGGTAAAGCCGTAAATATGGCTGAGCTGCGGATCCGTCTGCTTCTCGATCACGACGTCCGGCTTCGGTACGGTAATTTGAATCATGCTTGTCACGTCCTCTTATTCGAATGATGCGGTGGCCCGCCGGCTGCGCGAAGCGCGTCCGGCGCTGCTCATCCTATCATACATTTCCCCGGCGCGCCACGAAAATAAACGGGAAGCGCAACTTCGGACGTCGCGGCTGCGTATGCTTTTCCATGCAGAAGCAGATCGTCCGCCAGCCCGGCGGCCGCCTTCCGGGCGGATCGGCCGGGATTCCATTTCAGAGGAGTGAAGTTCATGTCCACGGTTAACGCAAGCATCACCGAAGGCGTGCTGCGCACGCGCAAAAAACTGCGCCAGGATACGCTGATTTCGATATTCGAGGAATTCGACGGGGAACGGATGAGTCTGGATGACGACAAACGGGCCGAGAAATATCGCAAAATGGCGCTGAGCCCGTTTTCTTTTTATCGCGGTAGCGCTTACCTGTTCTATTTTGACGTAACGCGCCAATATTTCCCGTATCACACGCCCAAAGAGCGCCCCACATGGGTGCAGGGCGATCTGCATTTCGAAAACTTCGGCGCTTTCCAGAGCGAGACGGGGCGCATCGTCTACGACGTGAACGATTTCGACGAAGGATACGTGGGCTCCTACCTCTACGACGTCGTGCGGATGGCCGTAAGCATCGTGCTCGTCGGGCGCCAGCTCGGCTATACGCCGACCGAACAGGTCGAAGCCGCGGCGCATTATATCCGTTCGTATTATAAGCAAATCGACAAGTTCGCCTGCGGCAAAGACGATCCGGCCGACTTCGTCGTCGATTCCGACTGCGCCAAAGGCCCGGTTCGCAAGCTGCTGCGCAAACTGGAGAAACGGCAGCAGGGTCATTTTCTGGAAAAAGTAACAGCCCGGATGCAGAGCGGCCGCGCGTTCCTCGAAAATGCCGAGTTGGTCGAACCGGCCGAGGCGGAACGCGCGGAGCTGGAGCGGTCCTGGAGCCTGTACATGGACACGCTGCTCTGCCGCCGTCCCGACGCGGAACATTACCGGATCAAGGACGTCGCCGTGAAGCGCGGGTCCGGCACCGCTTCGATCGGCCTATCGCGGTTCTATGTGCTGATCGAAGGCGGCTCGGCCGAAGCGACGGGCGACCGCGATTCTGACGATACGGTGCTCGAAGTCAAGGAAGTTCGCGTACCGGTGCCCGCCTACTTCATGCCGTATTCCGAATCGTTCTGGAACACGTTCTCCCATCAGGGCAAGCGGGTCACCGCGACGCAGCAGGCGATGCACCACGAAGCCGATCCCTACCTCGGTTTCCTGACGATGGACGGCCGCCATTTCTACGCGCGCGAACGTTCGCCGTACAAGAAGCGCCTGAAGCTCGAAGACCTCAAGACGACCGAAGACATGGAGCGCGTCCTGACGCTGATGGGCCGCCTGACGGCCAAGATGCACGCCCGCGCCGACTTCGACGTCAGCATGGGCCTCCTGCCCTACCACAGCGAAAAAGAAATCGCCAAAGCGATGGGCGACGACTCCGACGCGTTCTCCAAACACATCTCCCAGTTCGCCTACGCTTACTCCGACGTCGTGGAGCGCGATTACGCGCTGTTCACGGAGTGGATCGCGAAGCGCTTCCCGGAGACGCAGGTGGGTGTGGGTACGGCTGGCAGCGGCAGTGAGGCCGGAGGCGAAGGCCAGGCGGATGGCGCGGATGGCGGAAGCAGAGCAGCGAGCGCAGCGAAAGGCGCAGCAGCGGCAGGTGCGGGCGCGGCTGGAAGCGGCGCGGAAGGCGGCAGTGAGGCCGGAGGCGAAGCGGCGAGCGGCAGCGGCGTGACGGCGGCAGCGGAACGGGAGCCGGCCGTGGAAGACGGCGTGACGGTCGAGCCGTCGATGGAAGGCGAGACGAAGACCGCGGCCGGAGCTTGCGAAGAGGACTAAGCGGCGGCTGGCGGCCGGACGTGGCGGAGCGGAAGCCGGGAGCAACTCGGTGGCGGCGGCTTGTAAAACGCCGACCCGGTCCGCTCGAGGCGCAAAGCGCCGCCGAAGACCGCGGATGCGGCCCTGCGCGCGGAGACAGCCGCCGCGGGACTCGTCGCGCAAGTCGAACGATCAAAAAGAACCTTCGTTTCCGCCCGGCGGCGGAAATGAAGGTTCTTTTGTCGATCGCGGATCCGGCGGATCGAACGCGGCGCGGATGGTGCTTGGCCGCATGGTGAAATGGAGCTGTTCCGGCTTTTTTCAGCTGGAATGTTGACTTTTCGGCAGCATTTTAGCTGCAAAAGGGGCCTCTTCGCTCCGAAAGTTGACTTTTTGTGCGCATTTTTCGCTCAATAGAGCCTTTTCGGCGCTGTATGGGCAAAAATGTGTGCATAAAGTCAACATTTTGCCGAATTAGCCGGGTTTTCGATCCAAATGCTGACGAAAAGTCAACATTTGGATCGGACGCCCGGGCGAACCCGCGTCGCACGCCCGCACGCAGCCCAAATCCTACAAGCTGCCGCCGAACGTATCGCCGCCTTCGATCGTGCCGCTCTGGAAGCCTTTGTAGAACCAGCTTTTGCGCTGCTCGGACGTGCCGTGCGTGAAGCTGTCCGGCACGACGTAGCCCCGCGATTGCAGCTGGATGCTGTCGTCGCCCACGGCGCTTGCGGCCGTCAGCGCCTCGTCCAGGTCGCCCTGCTCCAACAGGTTCTGGCCCTGTTCGTAATGCGCCCAGACCCCCGCGTAATAATCCGCCTGAAGCTCCAGCTTGACGGAGTACTTGTTGTACTCCGTTTCGCTCAATTTCCGGCGCAGCTGGTCGACCTTCCCGCTCGTGCCGAGCAGGTTCTGCACGTGGTGACCGACCTCGTGCGCCACGACGTAGGCCATCGCAAAGTCGCCCGGAGCGTTGAACTGCCGATTCAATTCGTCGTAAAAGTCAAGGTCGATATACAGCTTCTCATCGCCCGGACAATAGAACGGCCCGACGGCGGAACTGGCCGTGCCGCAGGCCGACTGCACGCTGTCCGTAAACAGGACGAGCTTCGGATTACGGTAAGTCATCCCGTTTTCGCGGAATACCCGGCTCCACACTTCTTCCGTATCGGCCAGCACGACCGAGACGAAGTCGGCCTGTTCTTCTTCCTCCGCCGTTCCCTGGTAACTTCCCTGCGTCTGGGTCTGCGCCGTGTCCGTCGAAGAGCCGCCTCCGCCGAGCAGGCTGCCCGGATCGCCGCCGAGCAGCATGACGATAATGACAATCACGATTCCGCCGATTCCGAGGCCGCCGCCTACTTTCAATGCGCCGCCTCCGCCGCTTTGTCCGCGCCGGTCTTCCACGTTGCGGCTCGCTTTTCTGCCTTTCCACTGCATCGATGTGCCTCCTTGATCGCGGCGAAGCCCGGGATTGCTGCCCGCCTTCGCCGCCCCGATTGATCCGCCGAACGTGCCGCACGCCGCGTTCCCGCGAGTGAATGCGCCGGCTGCGTTCTCGCTCTCTTCCACACCATTAACCCGCAGCCCGCCAATCAACGCGAATCGCGGCAAAAACCGCGCCAAAAAGCGTCCGGTCCAGGACCGAACGCCGATTTTGCCGCCGGGACGGCCAGAGCGCGCACGTCACGCAACGCCGTCCGCTGCGGCTACTGCCGGTCCAGAGCGTCCAGCCGCTCCAGCACGCGCCGCTTGCGATACAGCATGACGGCCGCTTCGGACACGTCGCCGAGCGTCTGCCGGTTGGCGAACGCGCCGAAAACGATACCCGCGACCGGGACGGCCTGAAGCAGCTTTTTCCAGCCCCAGCTCTCCCGGTAGGTCATCACGACTTCGCGCCAGCCCTGGATTTTGGACATCCCGGTGATGGCGGGCGGCAGTTTGCCGTCTTCGCCGGCTTTGAGATTCAGTTCTTCCAGCACGGCCTGCTTGCCGACGATGTCGGAGGAAGCGAACTGCAGCACTTTGATCGCGAAGACGCGCTCGGCTTTCTCGTTGGCGTCGTAGCCGTAGCAGAGGCCGATCTCCTGAATGACTTTGAGCGACAGGCCCAGCACCGCGGGAATGTCCGCCGCGAGCGTGAATACTCCGCCAAGCCCCGTAGTCGCGCCCTGCGCCGTAGCGAGATTGCGGCTCTCCGCGCTCAATCGGGACGAAGCTTCGTCCATCAGGGAGAGCGGGTAGGGACCGGCTTCCGGCTGCTGCCTTTTGCGTGCCAGATTCTCCAGCATGCCCGTCACGCGCCGCCGCGCGATCAGGTATTTGCCGCCGTTCTGGACGTAGTTGCCCATCTCGTCGAGCAGGCTGCCGATCTTGCGGTGGATAAACTTGGGCGTGACTTTGTCGAGCAGCTTGAACGGAATCTGGGTGATGCGGTCCCAGATCGGCAGTTTGCGCTGGCTCTTCATCCATTTCTCCACCTCCGCCAATGCGGCGCGAAGTTGTTCGGCGCTGTCGGGCACGGCCGGTTGCGCGGCTTCGCGCCCGGCTGCGGCTTCTTCCGCGTTCTCCGGACGGATCTCGTCGGGTTCGTTCGTCATGCGTGTTCCTCCCTGGTCTCGGATGTGTATCTTCTAGACTACCCTTTATACGCGATCCAGAAAAGAAAGATGCGAAAAAAAAGACGCGTCGACGGGGCGGCGGAGCGCAGAGTGTACGCAGGGCCGGCCGTAGGTCCGCAGAGGAACGCGTGGGAACGGCGAACCCGGTCCGCCGGGCCGAGCTGCGGGCGGGTAGGCGGACGGCCGAGGGCCGCTGCTGCCGCGCCGCTCAATCCGCGGCCGGCACCACCTGCCGCGCGCGGGCATCCCAGCGCGGCGAAGCTTCGCCGGCGAGGCGCAGCCCGCCGGCCCAGGCGGGAGAGACCGGCCGAGGCGCGGCCGTCTCTCCCGCAAGGATGCGCCGTCCGAGTTCCGACGGCGCGAAGGTCCGGTTCCCGAATTCCGGCTCGAAGAAGCCGTATTTCGGGAACGCTCCCGATCCGCCGGCGACGAGCAGCGGATCAGGGCCGGCGGTCATCCGCTCCAGATGCCGCCAGAATTCCAGGTCGCCCAGGCCGAGGGCGACCAGCCGGTCCGCCGAGCGCTTGAACAGCTCGGCGGGCGAAGAGGCGCCGGCGGCCGCTTCTTCGAGCGCGGTCCGCTCGATGACGCCGAGGCCGTCCGCGGTCGACGGCAGCCGCGACAGATGCGCCTCGAACGCGGCGCGCGCGAACGGCAGCGCCGCGGTGTCCGATTCGAGGAAGCGGACATGGTCTTCGGGATTCGGCGAGCTGTAGGCCGCCCACAGCCGCTCCGCGAGCGCGTACTGCTCGGGCCCGACCGGCTGCCACGTGCCGGACAGCGTCTTGAGCTGGTCGGCACGGAGCTGGCCGAGGCCGTGAAAAATCTCGATGCCCGGGAAGGCGCCGACGCAGAGCAGGCTGATGCGCGCGCTGCCGGTTTGCATGCGTCCGATCCGGTTCAGCAGCAGCGCCAGCATCGTCTGGTCGAACAGGTCGTGCTCGAACCACAGCACGACTTCTTCGTACTGCTGCAATTCCCGCAGTTTGCGTTCCTGCTCCGCGCAGCCGCCGAGCAGCGTCTGCCGGGGAATGCCCAGCTCCCGCTCCAGATGTTCCGCCCGCGCGTAACGCGCCGACGCTTGTTCCATATCGGGAAAGACCGGTCCGAACGGGTACAGTTCCCGCCAGACGAGCACGTCCCCTTCGATGCCCGCTTCGCGTATCCGCTCGGCGGCATGGTCTCCGTTTACAAGGTGCAGCATGCTTGTTCCTCCTTCGTACAGATCGTGGAACGCGGCGGAGAAGTCCGAGACGTGCAGCGCCGACCGGAGCCGGGCGCGGGCGTCGAACAGCCTTTTTTTGAGTGCCGATTCCGATACGCCCAAAAAAGCCGAAATGTCCCGAATCCGGTAGCCTTCGAAATAAAACAGGCGTACCGCGAGCCGCTGGCTGCCCGGCAGTTGTTCCACCGAATCGTACAGCGCCCGCCGCTGCTCTCTGCGCTGCGCGATCTGTTCCGTATTCGCCGCTTCGTCGGCGAACGCCGTCGTCTCTTCGATCGGCAGCGTCGGTACCGCTTTGCGCCGGATCATCCGGAAAGCGCGGCGCCTGACGATCGTGCGCAGCCAGCCGGGGAACGCTTCCGGGCGTTCCAGCTCCCGCAGTCCGGCGAACGCTTCCGCGAATGCCTCCTGCACGGCGTCTTCCGCAGCCTGCACGTCGCCCAGTTTTTCGTAGGCGGCGGCATAGGCCATTTTACCGAACTGCCGAAACAGCCGCTCGTACGCTTCGGGCTCTCCCGCCTGTGCTTTTTTCACCCAATCTTCCATCGTCGTTCTCGGCCTCCTCCGTTCGTTCACCCTATTAGTGCCGCTGGGCGCGGTTTTGGTTACTATGGCGCCCTTTATTTCCATGAGGATATTTTTCTAATCTTTCTTTTTTTCGTACCGATGAAGAGAGAGATAGACTATGATAACCATAGAACTAAAGAACTATATAAAAAAGAGGGAACCCTTCATGCGCATTTCCGTCAAACCTGCCGCCGCCCTTTTATTCGTCCTGCTGTTCACGCTCGGGTATTATGCCTGGATCGCGATCTGGACCGACAACGACAACGTCGCGACGTGGGGAGGCAATCTCCTGTCCGTAACCGGAAGCCTTATCGCCGCTTTCTGGCTGGCCGGCGCCGCCCGGCGAACGCTCGGAGAGAAACGAACGTTCTGGACGCTGCTGTCGATCGGCTGCTTCAGCTATTTTATCGCCGAATTGATCTGGCTGTACGAAGAGAAATTTTTGCGAATCGATCCCCCTTCCCCGGGCTGGACCGACTTCTTTTATATTCTTCAGGTCGTCTGCTACCTCGCCGCGTTCATCTATCCGTTCATCCGGCTCAAAAAAAGCTACGGCGCGTTCAAGCTCGTGTTCGACATCCTGATCGTCATGACCGTCGCCGCCACGTTCAGCTGGCATTACCTGATCGGGCCGATTCTGCGCGAAGGCAAGCTGTCGCCGCTGACGATGGTCGTCAACCTGTCTTATCCGATCACCGATCTGGCGCTGCTGTTCGGCGCGATGAGCCTGTATTGGGGCGCGCGCCGTATTTTCCCCGGACGCCTGATCGTGTTTATCTTCGCCGGTCTCGTGACCCAGGCGTTTGTCGATTCGATCTATCTGTACCTGCTGTCCGCCGAATCGTACGATTCCGGCAGCTTCGTCGATCCGTTCTTCATGCTCAGCCTGCTGCTGGTCGGCTGCGCCGGCTATATCCAGCAGCCCGAAACGCAGACCGAATCGGTTCGGGACGTACCGGAAGCGGGCGTCGAACGGCTCGACATCCCGCGGATCGTGCTGCCTTACCTGAACGTGATGATCCTGTTCTTCTTCATGATCTCGGGCTCCGCCGGCATCGATGCCTTCACGATCGGAACGGGCGTGTCGATCCTGCTCGTGATCGTGCGGCAGCTGCTGATCATTCTGGAAAATCACCAACTGCTGCTCAGCGTGTACCGCAAAACGGAACAGCTCGAACTGAGCGAGCAGCGGTACAAATCGATGTTCGAATACCATCCGGACGCCGTCTATTCGCTCGATTCGAACGGCAAGTTCGACAGCGCAAACGCGGCTTCCGCGGATCTGCTGGACTGCGCGCCGGAACAGCTGATCGGCAGGTCCCATACCGAATTCGTGCATGATCCGGTCAGCGGCCTGGACGATTACATGGGCGCCGCCAAGTCCGGGCTGTCCGAACGTTACGAAGGCCAAATCCGCAGTCTCAGCGGCCGGATCAGCATCGTCAGCGTAACGCATATCCCGATTCGCGTGCGCGACCGCGTCGTGGGCATTTTCGGCATCGGCCGCGACATTACGGAGAACAAGCGCAACGAGGAGCAGATTCGTTATCTGGCTTACCACGACGCGCTGACGGGCCTGCCCAACCGCGCGTCGTTCGATGCCGAACTCAAAGGGACGATCGAGGAAGCGCGCACGTCGGGCGAGACGTTCGCCGTCGTGTTCATCGACCTCGACCGCTTCAAAAACGTGAACGACACGCTCGGCCACGACGTAGGCGACCGCCTGCTGATCTCCGTAGCGGAACGGCTGCGGCTCTGCATCGGCGAAGCGGACACGGTCGCGCGCCAGGGCGGCGACGAGTTCACGCTGATTCTGCGCGGCGTCGTCGACCGGGAAGGCGTCCGGGCGGCCGCCCAGCGCATTCTGGAAGCGCTCCGGCCTCCGCACGATCTGGAAGAGCAGGAGATCGTCGCGCTGCCGAGTATCGGCCTGTCGGTGTATCCGATCGACGACGACACCGCGGTCGGCCTGATGAAAAAGGCAGATATCGCGCTGTACCAGGTCAAATACGGCGGCCGCGGCCATCACCGGATGTACTGCGAGACCGATCCGGGCGTGTCGCGCAAGTTCATGTTGGAAAAAGATCTGGGCTTTGCGCTGGATGCCGAGCAGTTCTTCCTGCATTATCAGCCGCAGATCGATTCCGCTTCCGGGCAGTTGAACGGTGTCGAAGCGCTGATCCGCTGGAACCATCCTCAGTTGGGACTTGTCTCGCCGGTCGAATTCATTCCGATCGCGGAAGAGAGCGGGCATATTCTGGCAATCGGCGATTGGGTGCTGAACCAGGCGTGCCGGCAGGCGAAGCAGTGGAGCGACGCCGGCATGCCGATCAAGGTAGGCGTCAACTTGTCGCCCCGGCAGCTGCACCGGCCGGATATCGTCGAACAGATCGAAAGCGTGCTGAGCGCAGTGGGCCTCCGCCCGGAACTGCTCGATCTCGAAATTACCGAATCGGCGGCGCTGGAGAAGCCGGAACTCGTGTTGGCCCGGTTAAAAGCGCTCAAGCAGCTCGGTCTGACGCTGTCGATCGACGACTTCGGCACCGGCTACTCGTCCCTGTCTTATCTGGAGACGTTCCCGATCGACAAACTCAAGATCGCCCGGCAGTTCACGAGCAAGCTGGAGAACCGCCAGGTCAACCGTAAGATCGTCTCGCATATTATCGATCTCGCCCGGACGCTGGACATGAGCGTTATCGCCGAAGGCGTCGAAAGCGAGAACCAGGCCGAGATCCTGCGCACGATCGAATGCGTCGAGATGCAGGGCTTCCTGTTCGGCCGCCCGGTTCCGCCCGAAGACATCTGGGCGATGCTGAACGCCGCGGCGAAGTGACGGGACCCGCTCATAAGCGTGCTTCCGAGCGGGTCGGCCGGCTTCGGCTTTAAGCGCTCGCTGCGTATCGGAACGAACAACCCCCGCCGGGTCCCGGCGGGGGTTGTTCGTGTCTCGCTTTTCTTTTCCCATATCCGGCACCGTCTTCGGTTCGATCGTCCGTTCGATTCCGCACTCGGTCTTCGCTCCAACCGGGACCTCCGCCCAAGCGCCCAGCGTTCAGCCGACCGCGATATAGATCAGCGCTTCCGCCGCTTCGGGGTCCATGCCCCGGGTATCGTACAGCTCGAAGTCGCCGGTATACGTCCGCCGCTCGGCCGACTGTTCGAAATGGGCCCAGATGCCGGCCCACGCTTCGGCGACGACTTCGCCCATCGGGCCTGTACGGGTCTTGAACACCCGATAGCGGCTCTGCGGCACCAGCGCCCGGAACGTCTCGGGCAGACGGAACGCGCCGCTTTCACCGCTCTCCGCTGCGGCTTCGGAAGCTTCGGACCGAACGGCCGAAGATTGCGATCCGGCCGAAGCGGCGGCGGATTCATGGCCGATCACGAGCGTGTAGGCGCCCGAAGCGTCGCTCTCGTAATCGGTATAGAGCGCATAGAGCAGATGCGGATTGAGCACTTCGGGCCCCGGTTCGGCGGCAAGCGAACTTTGTCCGTACGTCTGCCACAAGCCCGGAATTTTGCCGACCGAACCGAATTCGGCCGCATTGGTCGTTCTTGCGGCGAAGCCGGTCAGGGCAAACGCTTTGCGCGTCTCGTACACGGCCCCGCTGTCCGCTTCTTCCTCATGCTCACGCTGACGGGCTGACGCATTGAAAGATTCCATTTCCCTCTTCCTCTCTCGACTCAATTTCCGTCAGTATACGCCCCTAACATGGACAGCTTGCTGTCCATGTTGACGACACTTTCTCATTTTCGGTCCGACACCCGCTCCAATACCCGCTCCGACGCGCGATCCGGCACGCTTTTTCCGGCTTCGCCTTCGCTTCCGGACCTGTCGCTCCCATCGGCGTCGGCGTCCGCGCCGTAAGCGGCGATCAGGCTTCGTGCCCGGCGCAGCAGCTCGCTTCGCACTTCGGGCGGCGATTCGACCGTCACCTTGTCGCCGTAGCTGAGCAGCATGCCGTAGAACCATTCGTCGCGCGAGAACGACGTGCGCACCCGGGCGCTTCCGTCTTCCGTTTCTTCGATGCTCGCCGGATCGAATTCGTCCGTCACGCGAATCCGGACTTCCGGGCGAAAACGCAGCGACACTTCGATCCGGGGCAGCGGATTCCAGTCGTCGTTCCATGCGTAACCGTCGAGCGTCGGCGCCGGCTTAGGCAGAAACGGCTCGCCCGTCTCCCTGAGCTCCAGTATGCGCGACAGCCGAAACAGCCGGAATTCGCTGCGCAGCAGACAGTACGCCTGTACGTACCAGACGCTTCCTTTCATCAGCAGCATGGACGGTTCGATAAGGCGCCGGCTCTCCAGCCCGTTCATATTCAGGTAGCGAATGTCCATCCGCACCGCTTCCCGGGCAGCCTGCCGCAAAATCTCGACCTGCCCGCGCATCATTCCGTTCGGCCCCCACGGGTTGAAGTCGAACACGACGCCCGTCCCGGCTCCTTCCTGGCCGCTTCCGCTGCCCAGCAGCGCCTGCACTTTCTCCGTCAGATCGGCGAACGTCCGGTCCCCGAGAACGCTGGCCGCGCCTTTTACCGCCGTGCGCAGCGCTTCGATCTCGCCGGAGCTGAGCATCTGCCGCCCGATCGTGTAGCGTTCCATCAGCTCGAACCCGCCGCTCATGCCCTGATGCGACACGATCGGAATCCCGGCGCGGCACAGCGTCTCGATGTCCCGGTAGACGGTCTTGGTCGAGACTTCGAATCTCTCCGCCAGCTCCCCCGCGCTGATGCGCCTGCGGTTCAGCAGCAGAATGGTGATCGCCAGCAAACGGTCGATTTTCATACGTTCTTCCTCCTCTTCGCGCAGCCTTCTCTCCTCTATTCTACGGCAAACAAACGTTCGCGCCCAGTCCGAAATACTGCGGCTTCCGGGCCAAACTTGCAACCGCATTCCCGCATCCTTTAAGATCAGGTGGAGGACATCGCGGCGGGTACCGGGCCCCTGCCCTCAAGCGGACGCTCGCAAGCAAAATTGAAAATATCTCTTCTTTTTCTGAAAATATATCGATATTTACATATTGAATCGGGACGCCGTCATCGACGTTTTCACAGCAGTATCGGGAGCCGGAATCCCTTCAAATTCAACAGCCGAGGTGAACGAAATGGAGAATTGGATTACCGACTTCATGAACGACTGGGGATACTTCGGCATTTTTCTGCTGATTGCCCTGGAAAATATTTTCCCGCCGATTCCGTCCGAGGTCATCCTGACGTTCGGCGGATTCATGACGACGCAGACGGACATGAACATTACCGGAGTCGTGATCGCTTCGACGCTCGGCTCCGTGGCGGGCGCGGTCGCGCTGTACGCGATCGGCGCCGTCATGAAGCAGGACCGCATGGAGCGGCTGATCGAGAAGCGCGGCAAATGGCTCCGGCTCAAAAAAGAAGACGTGGGCAAAGCCTACGGCTGGTTCGACCGTTTTGGCAAATGGGCCGTGTTCCTCTGCCGCCTCGTGCCGCTCGTGCGCAGCCTGATCTCGATCCCCGCCGGCAGCGTGCGCATGAATCTGGGTTCGTTCCTGCTGCTCACAACGCTCGGCTCGCTGCTGTGGAACACGGTACTGACGTATATCGGCAGCGCGGTCGGCGAATCGTGGGAAAGCGTAGTCGGCCAGCTTGACGTCTTCTCGAACGTGATCTACGTCATCCTCGGCGTACTGGTCGTCGGAGGAGCGGCATTCTTTTTCTGGAAAAGAAGCCGGGGGGCGAAAAGCGAGTCTTGAAAGGGGACGGAAAGGGTAAAGTTCTAAAAGAGTAAGGATTAAAGATTAAAGATTAAGGATTAAAAGATGTCGCTTAGCGCGGCGTCTGCAAATTAAGGGGCCATAGGCTTTCTCAATTTTCGACGCGGCGGCTGCAAATTAAATGGCCATAGGCTCTCTCAATTTTCGATACTAAGGGGTTTTCAAAATGGAAGAAATCACGATCACGGCCATACTCAAAGCCAAACCCGGAACAGAGCACGAGCTAAGAGGCGAGTTAATCAAAGTCGTCGGTCCGACGAGGACGGAGCAGGGATGCGTCGAATACGTGTTGAACGAATCGACCGAAGATCCGCTCACTTTCGTCTTCTACGAGCGTTGGGAGAACGCGGCGGCCGTTCAGGCGCATCTGGACAGCGAGCATTACCGCGAATACCGACGGGCGACGGAACCGCTGATCGAGAGCCGCGAGGTATACCGGCTGCAGCCGATTACGGGCTGATCTTGTTGGGGTAAGCTGCATTCCGATCATGTGAAACGGATTGAGAGGCAGCAGGCTCCAACATCCTCTTCTGGAATCGGAAGGAAGAATCGGTCGGCGAAAAAGTCGACCGTTTGAATTCCGGTGTCCAACCGACCAAACCGCCCTTTGCCGAATCCGGCGAAGGGCGATTCTATTTGCCGAATTCTCGGGTATAGAAAAGAGAAGGGCCGGGGAGCGGCACAGGCTGTGTGCTCTCCGGCAGCGACAGGAAGCGAGAGGTGAACGACCGCTATGTTCAGCGAAACTGAAAATCATCAAGCAAACGGCTTATCCGGCGGCGCGAACGAGGCTTCCGGTACATCCGATTCCCTATACGTCACGGCGGCCGAAGAAGCCGTCGACGAACTCGAACACGTCTCCGGCGTCCATCCCGGCTACCGGCGCGCCCATGCGCGCGGCTTTTGCTGCCGGGCTTCTTTTCTCCCGAGCGGCAAAGCCGCCCCGTACACGACCGCCGCGCATTTGCAGGAGCGCGAGATCAAGACGATCGTCCGCTTCTCCGGCAGCTCGACCGATCCGGCGCTGGCCGACCTGTTATCGCCGGCCAAAGGCATGGCCGTCCAGTTTATGCTGCCGGAAGGCGGCCACACCAATATGGTGGGCGTCACCGTTCCGGTCTTTTTTGCCCGGACGCCGGAATCTTTTATGGAAATGCTGACGACGCTCAACCGCACCAAAGCCGGCAAGATGCCCAAAGCGGAAGCGCTGCGCCGCTTCGCCCGCCACTTCGGCGAGAGCCGGCAGAGCCTGCTGGCGCTCAAGCGTCTCAAGCCGCCGGCCAGCTACGCCACCAACCTCTATTACTGCATTCACGTCTATATTCTCGTCGATTCGGAAGGACGCCGCCGGCCGGTCAAGTTCGAATGGATTCCCGACCTCGGCGTGCAGACGCTGTCGATCCACGACGCGGCCGCCATGCCCGACGACTACCTGGAACGCGAACTCGAACTGCGTATGCTCGCACATCCGCCGTCGTTCAAGCTGAATATCGTCTTCGGCGAAGAAGGCGACCCGACGAACGATCCGACCAAGCGCTGGCCAAGCGACCGCAAACGGATCGACGCCGGCCGCCTCGTGCTGCTGGAACCGATCGCCGAGCCACCGGGACTGATCATGGACCCGACCGCCGTCCCGGACGGAATCGCCCTGTCCGATGACCCGATCCTGAACTTCCGCCGCGACACGTACGCGGAATCTTTGAAACGCCGCAGCGGCGGGCATTGAGCGCAGGGCGGGCATTGAGCGCAGGGCGAGTATTGAGCACTGGAGACGGACGCCAAGTTGGAGCCCGAGCCGCGCATGTA
The DNA here is from genome assembly GCF_008634075.2 of Saccharibacillus sp. WB 17. Classification (NCBI taxonomy): domain Bacteria; kingdom Bacillati; phylum Bacillota; class Bacilli; order Caryophanales; family Paenibacillaceae; genus Saccharibacillus; species Saccharibacillus sp. WB 17. Next base: position 84,561 of record NZ_VPFK02000028.1, read on the forward strand.
TCGCGGTTCGGGCCTTTTCGCGGCGGCGCATCAGGCACATCGTCCGCCGTTTGTCAGCTATCCGATCGCCTGAACAGCCGGCGTTTTCGAATTAAGTGCACAGCTGCAGTTATTCGGCTCCAAAAAGCCGCAAATCGCGAAATAGGTGCGAGAGAACAACTAATTTGCCCAAAGACGAGAATATCCGCAAGGAAAGCGGCAAATAAGTGTTCTCACGCAGTTATTTGCGGCGAGCTCGCAAAGAAGAGGAAATAAGTGCTTTCTTGCACTTATTTCCTCTTCTTTTGGCTTTGCGCGGCGTGTCGCGGCGTTCCGCGATGTGTCCCCGCTCGAAGCCGCCCGCTGCGCGGCGCCGGCCTCGCTCAGAGCGCGCGGCCCCAGATGCGCTCGAACGGCCGGAGGGTGCGGCCGTCTTGCGAACGGTCCAGTACGGCGAACACGACTTGTTCGAAGTGCGCGGACCAGCCTTCGCCGTCCAGCAGGCGGCGCCACCAGGAAGCGACTTCCGCCGGGTCGTTGCGGAACACGCCGCAGCCGTAGGCGCCGAGCACGATCGTCCGGTCGCCGCGTTCGGCGAAGATCGCCAGCGCCAGGCGCATGCGTTCCAGCATGACGACTTTGGCTTGGTCGGCATCTTCTCCCTTGAGCAGCACCTGGCCGTAGTTGACGGCCGGCAGCGTCAGGATCGACGCGCAGATTGGAGGCGAGAGTTCGAACCGCTCGTCGCGGAAAAAGACGACGTCCGGCGAATAAATCGCATGATGCGTATACATCATCGAGCCGCAGGCCCGATTGGCGTCGTAGTAACCGGCGTTTCGCAACTGCGACAGATACAGGCCGCTCGAAATCGCCAGATTCTCTTCCTGCGCCGTCGCCCCGTTCAAGAAGCCGCCGCCCGGATTTTTGGCGCTGGCAAAATTCAGCAGCCCGATACGGCCCGCTCCAGCTATGGCCGCTTCGCCTGCCTCCACATCGCGCCCCGCATCGCCCCGCCCGGCTTCGGCCACCGCCAACTCCCGCACCGTTTTCACGGCCGATTCGTTGACGACGCGGTAGTCCGTGCGCAGGCTGCCGCTGCGGCCGGCCAGCGTGCGCACGATTTCCGCGCCGCGTTCCGGCGTGATAAGCCGACTGTTCTCTTCGCTCAGCCGCTGCGCTGCGCGAATATCGATCGTCTGTCCGCGGTAGGCGTACACGCCGCTGCGGGCGATCTCCACCGTCCCGGCGGCGGTTCGCCGCATGCGGTCGCGCGCTTTTTCCCGGCTGCCGCCTGCCTGTCCCTGCGTCCGTTCATTCATCTTGAACTTCCTCCTTCAATAACGTATCCCGCGCTTCGCTCAGCGCAAAACCGAGCAGATTCGTTCCGCGCCATGCGGACGGGTCTTCCACATCGGGATGGTCTTTGCCGAGACCGATGCCCCAGATCCGGTCTCTCGGGCTGGCTTCGACCAGCACGCGGTTTTGGGTATTGCGGAGAAAAGCCCACAGCTCGGCGTTCTGCCGGAACTTTTCCGTGCTCGCGCGCCGGACGATGCCGTACGCTTCTTTTTTCCAGACGGCGTCGTCGAAGTTCCGGACTTCCCGGCCCAACTCTTTCATACGCTTTGGATGTCCGGCCCGCAAAATGCGCTGGCGCGTCTCTTCGTCCCGGAACAACCGCGCTTTCTCCGCCATCATGTACTGCTCCGCGCAGACATATTCGGTGCCGTCGACCGTAAAAGCGCTCGGCCACCACTGGCTCAGGCAGCTGGCGTCGATCGTGCCCGGCCGCTTGGGCGTATGTCCCCAGAAAAACAAATATTTGAACCGCTGCCCGGCTTTGTGCGCCCGGCGCAGTTCGTTCAGCTCGTAATTCATCGGTAATCTCCCCATTCTTCGCGGCTGCGCCGATACAATCTCGACGGCCGGTGACCCGCATGTTCCGTATATTCGTCCGTTTTCTCCACGAGCGGCTCCGCTTTGCGGCGGAAAGCCGCTTTGAGCAGTTCGCGGTCCAGAATCGCTTCGTAGACCTGCTGCAGCTGCGTCAGCGTGAACCGCTCGGGCATCAGATGCAGCGCCAGCTCGTCGCGTTCGACGCGCATCCGCAGCCGCTCGATCGCCATCGCGATCATCTTCGCATGGTCGAATGCCAGACCGTCATTGTCCGCGATCCGGTACTCGTCGATCGAAGCCCCGTTCGTGCGGGTAAGCCGGCGCTCCACGAGCGCGGTCAATTCGATCACGTCGGCTTCGTCCGTGCTCTCCGGCCCGTCCGGCCCGTTCCCGCGACGCGCTTCTGCTTCGCTGCTGTCCGCCCCGACGGACGTCAGCCGCAGCTCATAGCGCCGCGTATGCACCACGCCGCCGCCCAGCCGCTCCCGACTGTCGCCTTGCAGCCGGTACGTCAGCTCGAACCAGGCGGCGCGATCGGCATCGTCGCCGGCGCGCACGTCCAGACCGCGGCTGTCGACGAGCGCCATATAGGCGCAGCTCATGACCCAGGTACGCGGATCGCGCCCCACGTCGCTGAACGTGTGCAGCTGCTCCAGATAGACGCGGTCCACGCCCGTCTCTTCGCGCAGCTCCCGGGCCGCCGCCTGATCGGCCGTCTCGTTCGGGCGGACGAATCCGCCCGGCAGCGCCCAGCTGCCCAAGTAGGGATGCCCGCCCCGGCGAATGAGCAGCACGCGCAGCGAACGCTTGGGCAGCTTGCGGTAATTCGCTTCTTTGTCGCCCGCCACCGTGAAAATGACCATATCCGCCGCCACCGAAGGCCGCTCGTAATCGCCGACGTCGTACGCGGCGAGAAACTCCGCTTCCGTCCGGCCGTCGGCGTCGCGCGACGTCCCGGGACTGCGTTTGTCCGCGTCTTCGCCGCTTTTGTCTCTTTTTCCGCCGTCGCTGCCTGTATCGTTTCGCTGCCCTGTATCGTTACGCTTCACGTGGTCGCGGCCGTCTTCTTTTCCCGAACCGTTTCCTTCCGCCCGTTCTTCCGTCATGCCTGTGCACCTCCGCGTCGTCTTCCGCCTGCGTCCGTCTATCACGGCAAGCATTTCGTTCGTCACATTTTGATATTATCTAAAAGTTACTATCAACAATAAAAGAATGGCCCTTTTTTGTCAACCGTGCGGCATAAAGCGTATAATGGGAAAAGAATCCAACTTCGAGGAAGTGAAACCCGCATGCCGAATACGCCGGAAGCGCACACGCCGCAGCTGGCTCCGGATGAGAACGCACCGTGTTTTTGCGGCAGCGGACGCAAAATGCGTCTCTGCCACAAGACGGCCTCGGCCGACAGCCGGGCGGTGCAGATGACCCGCTTGTACGGTGACGTCGAAGTCACGATCGCGGACTACCGGGCGGGCAGTCCCAAGCAGCCCCCCTGCCACGAAGGATGCAGCTCATGCTGCTCCGACTATTTTCCCGTGTCCCAAGTCGAATTCGAACTGCTGCTCGTCTACATGGAACGACACTGGAGCAAAGACGAAGTCCGCGAAGCGTTCGAACGCGCCGAAGAGAACCTGCTGGCGCTTCAGAGCGAAAATCCCGACCTGCATGCGTCGCTGACGCACACGGCCGACCGCCAAGGCGAACTGGACGCGATTCGCCACCATGCGGGACGCAACAGTTTCCCCTGTCCGCTGCTCGACCGGGCGACGGGACGATGCCGGGTGTATCCGGCGCGCCCGTTTCTGTGCCGGACGCACGGCAGCTCGCATACGTTCTACGGCAGCTGGCGTGAACGGCTGAGAACCGAGCGCGTGTGCGAACATATCGAAGGCGGACGCGCGCACCGCAAGATCACGCCGAACGTCGCGGATCTCTGGCCCCGCTACGAGGAACTGGCCGACGTGCGCGTCGGGCCGAAGCGGAATCCGCTGCGCCAGTATCCGATTTTCTACTGGCTTGTCCTGTATGGCCGGCACGGCAGCGGACAGACGACGCAGCTCGGCAATCGCGACAATTTCGACCTGCCGCTCGCCGAGCACAACGCGCGGATGGCGGCGCACGGCTCGTCGGCGAACTGAATATCGGCCTTGTACATGCAGCGCCAATCCCGAATCCCCGTCGAAAAAAACCATCAAAAAGACCGCTTTCCCCGCCATCTCTCAGATGGTCGTGGAAAACGGTCTTTTCTTGCTGCCCGCGCTGCTGCGCCGACTGTATCTTCATCGGCTGCGGCCGGAAACTTCCGCCTACTCGCCGTTTGCTCCGCCGGTTTCGGGTTTCGCTTCGGTGTCTTTGGTTCCCTTGGTCTTGTAAGGTTTGGGTGCGTTCTTCTTGCGGTTCTCCGCTTTTTGCCAGCGGGTCCAGCCTTTCTTGCCGGTACCGCGGCCCGTGCCGCCCTTCTTGCTTGCCATGATTGGTTCGCCTCGCTTTCGCGTCCCTCGCCTCCCGCCGTACCGATCTATCGGCCGTTCCGATGCGCATGGACGTCTGTCGTTCTATCGTACGTTAGACGAGGCTCCGGCACAAGGGAGAATCGCCGTTTAGCCGCAACATAAATTTATGGGCGTCGGCGGTGTGGAGCGATTGAGCGGCCGTTTGGGGAGCCCGCTCACTCCGCCCCTTCCAACCGGGCGGCGTCCGTCCCGCGGACTTCGTCCGCGTACAGGCTGACGCGGTTGCGGCCGAGCTGCTTGGACTCGTACAGCGCCTGGTCGGCTTTGCGCATCAGCGTCTGCATGCAGACGTCGGCAGGCGTGGGATCGGACAGCGCTTCCGCCGGAAGCTGCGCGACGCCGAAGCTGGACGTGACTCTCACGCCGTGGCCGACGACGTCGATCGCAAGCGCCGCCACGGCGGCGCGAATACGCTCGGCCCGGGCGCACGCTTCTTGTGCGCCGGTGTCCGGCAGGTACAGGACGAATTCGTCCCCGCCGTAGCGGCCGGCGACGTCTTCGGGTTCGATGATCGAGCGGATGATCTCCGCCACGCCGGACAGGACCCGGTCGCCCGCTTCGTGGCCGAACGTATCGTTGACGCGCTTGAAGTGATCGACGTCGAACATGACGACCGCGGCGGACCCGCCATTCCGCGAAGCTTCGCGCAGTCCCCGCTCGGCCCGCTCGATCAGGGCGTTTTTGTTGAACAGCCCGGTGAGGCCGTCGGTATTGGCGAGCCGCTTGAGTTCTTTTTCCATCTCGACCCGTTCGGTAATGTTGACGAACGTGACGATGCTGCCGGAGCGCTGCCCTTCGCGGTCGCGGATCGGCGAGAACCGAAGATGCACGTAAATCCCGTCTTCGTCCCCGCCGAGCCGCAGATCACATTCCCGGCCGTCGACTACGCTCTGCGCGATCTGCGGACGCTCGGCCAGCACTTCCTCGGCCGGACGCCCGATCAGGCGGCTGTTCAAGCCGGGAGCAAGCTTCAACATGGCGGCGTTGTAATCGACCATGACGTTCTGCGCATTCAGGACGAGCACGCCGTCTTCCATATTCTCGAACACGAGGTCGCGCGCGATCGGCGCCACGTCGAACATGCGGAAACGGAACACGGCCATGCTGTGGAACACGAACGAGAAGCTGATAAAGACCGGCCCGAGGTCGATGCCGTACGGACTGAGCCCTGCGAGGTAATACAGATTGCCCGCGACCGGCACGAGCAACCCCGCGGCCATCGCCAGCATCTGCAGGCGGAAACGGCGGCCGCTCCGGCGCATGCGCGTCGACAGCGCGAAGATCGAGAGCGCCAGGCAGCCGTACAAATAGAGCGTATGGACGGCATACCACGGCCCGCGGCCGAGTTCGACGATCGGGAACGGCGCGTCCGCCCGCAGGCCGATCGACGTATAGTACAAATAATGCAGATCGTTCGTATGCTGAATCACGAAAGTCAGCAGCGGGATGAGGTACAGCATGCGCTTTTTCCAATTGCCGAGCCGGATGCCCGCGTATTCCACGCACATCAGCAGCGTAAACACCGGCAGGAAAGGCAGGGAGAAATATTCGATGCCGATCCAGAATTTGATCTGTTCCAGCGTGTCGCTGGTCAGTTCGAACGCGTATCCGAACGCCAAAATAGAAGCCATAAGCGCGGCCAACACGTAATATCGGCCGCCTGGCGCATGCTTGAATCGGAGCAGGGCATAAACCGCGAGAAAAAGGCTCAGCATCCCGCCCATCATGATGATCGATACGTATACGAATAACGGCTGGGCCATGTTCACCTGCTCCATCTGGAAGATAGGATCGCTTTCGGTCAAACGGACTATAGGGACTGGGTATTCTTGCGCAATTCTTTTTATTATATAGCAGTTTAGCTGATTGTGCCCAACCATTAGTTGGATAGCGGCCGGTTCATGCGGAAGCTTACGGGGCCGCGCGGCCTGCAATCAAAAAGCCGCTTCGCGGAAAATCCGCGAAGCGGCCGGGCCGAACTTTGTTTCAGCCTTTGATCTCGGCCACGGCCCGTTCCAGCGCCGCCGCCACTTTATCGCTCCAGGCATCGAATTCGGGATCTTCCTGCTGCGCTTCCGGATGCGACAGCATGTACGCCACCGCTTCGCGCAGCCCCTGGTCCGCCCGCGTCGTCGCGACGAATTCCGGCACGAGCCGCTTGAGCTTCGAGTTGTCGAATACGACCGTATTGGCTTTGTCGCCGAGCAGGCTGCCGCGGTAGTCTTCGCCGCTGCACGCGTCGAGGAACGCCGACGGCGCATGCAGCAGGTTCGGCTCCACCCCGAGCGCCGACGCGACGATCTCGTGAATCTGGTTCCACGTGACCGATTCGTCGGACGTGATATGCACCGCATCGCCGATCGCGTGAATATTGCCCATAAGCCCGACGAAGCCTTTGGCGAAGTCGCGGCTGTGCGTAACCGTCCAGAGCGACGTGCCGTCTCCGTGCACGAGCACCGGCTTGCCTTCCTGCATCCGCTTGAGCACCTGCCACGGCCCTTTGCTGCCGTGTACGCCGACCGGCACCGAACGTTCGCTGTACGTATGGCTCGGACGGACGATCGTCACCGGGAAGCCGTCTTCGCGGTACCGCTGCATCAGGTATTCTTCGCAGGCGATCTTGTTGCGCGAGTATTCCCAGTACGGATTCGCAAGCGGCGTACTCTCGGTGATCCGGTAATCCGCCGGCGGCGACTGGTAGGCGGACGCCGAGCTGATGAACAGATACTGCTTCGTCTTCCCTTTGAACAGACGGTAGTCGCGCTCGACCTGCCCCGGCACGAATGCGATGAACTGCGCGACCACGTCGAACTCCAGGTCCGCGATCAGCTTGGCCGCTTCGGCTTCGTCGTTGATGTCGCCCTGCAGCAGATGCGCGCCTTCCGGCAGTTCCGCGTTGCGGCTGCCCCGGTTCAGCAAATACAGGTCATGCCCCTGCGCAAGCAGAAGCTTCGTAATCTCTGTGCTGATCGTGCCCGTTCCTCCGATAAATAGCGCTTTCATATTTTCCCCTCCGTTTTGAAAAAAGATAGACTTGCCCGTTTTTTTCCACTTTACGGCCTTTAGGATAGCATGCCCGCAAGGCGAACACAAATTTCCATTGAGGTGATTCAACAGGAAAAATTTTCTTTAAAGGTAAGCGTGAAGCCCACTACACAGAAAAGGAGCTGCATCTATGAGAAAACCGCTTCGTCCCTTTCTTTTGTTGATGCTTTGTCTCGTTCTGACCGCTTTGCCCGCAACCGCTTTCGGCGCTTCGGCGCCTACCACGAAGACGCCGGCCTCCGATCTGCGCACGACGATGGCCAAAGTGCACGGCGAACATGCCTACTACACGGTTATAGCCATGCAAAAACGATTTAACCAAGCCAAAGACGCCTCGGAAGCGATGAACTTGCTCAACGCCAACTCGAACACGATGGCCATGATGGTGTCGGACCTCTACGGCAAAAGCGCCGCCCAAACGTTCCGCACAGGCTGGGATAACCATATCGCGCTGCTGATGAACTACGTTGACGCGACCCGCTCCAAGAACGACGCCGCCCGCAAACAGGCCACGTCGGAACTGAAGAAAAACGCGGCTTCCATGGCCGCGGTGCTCAACAATCTCAATCCACACCTCGACCGCAAGACGCTCGAACAAAACCTGCTCGTCCACGAGCAGTATCTGCTGCAATCGTTCGACGGCTACGTTTCCGGCAAATACGGAACCGCGTACACGGCTGCGCATAACGCCTATGCCCGCACTTCGACGATCGGCGCCATGATGGCGACCGCCGTCGTGAAGCAGTTCCCGGCCAAGTTCAAAGGAACGTCGACCCAGACGGATGCCGCCTACCTGCGTCAGCAGATGGGACAAGGACTCGGCGAGCACGCGATCCTGTCGATCCTCGTGCTTCAGAAAGCGCACGACAAAGCGCCGGATTACGCCAACGCCAAAGCCGCGCTGGATAAAAACACGGCCGCTTTGACCGCGGTGCACCGCAGCCTGTTCGGGGCCGGCGCCGCCAAAACGTTCAACGAACAGTGGAACCGCCACATCAAAGATTACCAGCTGTATCTGGCTGCGACGCTTGCCGGTAACGAAGCGGGCAGCAAAGCCGCCAAAGCCGATCTCGGCGATTTCGTCGCCAAGATTACCGCGTTCCAGGTCAACCGTCTGCCGCTCGACAAGACGATGACGTACCAGGCGAACGCCATGCACGGCGCGCATGTGATCACGGCGATCGATTCGTATCACAACGCCAACTACGCCAAGACGTATCAGGCGCTGCGCATCGGCTACAACCATATGTGGATGACCGGCAACGACCTGTCCGAAGCGGTGGTGAAAAAGATGCCGGGGAAATTTTAAGCGAGACGAAGTTGGGAAAAAAGCGGATGGGGCGAGCGGCGCTCTACTCGATTTTTCCGACAAGGGCAGGAAAAGAAAAGGAACGGCTTATGAGCCGTTCCTTTTTTTTGCGATGTGCGAATATGTGGTCATAGTGTCAACTTTTCCGAAATATCGGGCTGTGTACCGGGACAGACAGCCAGACTCACTGAGCCACGGCCCGGAAATACTTGTAGACTTTGTCCAGCTTCTGCGCATGCTTGCCTTTGGGACTTTCCATGCCGCCGAATTCGAAAAACTTCACTTTTTTGATGCCGACGTATCCGAACAGCGCCCGGCGCATGAGTACCTGATGGGCGTTGCCCATGACGAGGCGCAAATAGCCGGTCGGTCCTTTCATGACGGAGATGCAGACGACGGATTTGCCTTTCATGAGTCCTTCCGGCATCAGGCCGCCTTTGTCGAGATAGGCGAACTTGGACGCGAACATCCGGTCGACGAAGCCCAGCATCATCGCGGGCGGGCGTCCCCACCAGATCGGATAGATCAGCACGATTTTGTCCGCCCACATGAGCAGCTCGCGATGCCGCGAAAGTTCGGGATCGATATGCATGTCGCGCCGGCGCTTGTCTTCGTTAAACACCAACACCGGGTCGAAGCCTTCTTCGTACAGATCGAGCACGCGAACTTCCTTGACGCCCTGGTTCTCGCCTCCGCCGCGCAGCACCTGCTGCATAAAGGAGTAACTCAGGCTCTGGTGATTGGGATGCGCGTAGATCAACAGCATGTTCATGTGTGTTCCCCTTTTCGTTATCATTTGATAACAAAAAGATAACACGTCAAGTTTATACTTGTCAAATGATAATTGTTTATAGATAAGTTTTTTGCTATGTTAAGAAGAGAGGTGAGAACATGGACCATAGTGCTTTATTTCAAAAAGTCGTCTCGTTTGCATCTGCCGTGCATGAAGTCACGCATGAGATGACGCGGGGCATAAAAGACGAAGACATCACGTACGTACAATACAAAATTCTGGAATATATGATGTTCACCCAGCCCGTCACCCCAAGCGAGATTGCGGACTGTGTCAATCAATCGCTGCCCAATACGAGCCGGGAACTGCGCAAGCTGCTAGAGAAAGGCTTGTGCGAAAAAGACGCGGACGAAACCGATCGCCGGCGCCAGATGTTCCGTTTGTCCGAAGCGGGGCAGGCTCTTATCAGCCGCATATTCGCGCGGGAGCAGCAGCGCTTCGAACAGCGCGTTCAGGGCCTGTCAGCGGAAGAAACCAAAAAGATCGAGCAGGCGCTCGATCTTCTTCGCGATACGGTATTCGAAACGCCCAAGTAACCCGCAGTGGGCTTATTAGTTCTTGCTCATTAATCCCTATTATATCCGCAGGCAGCCGCCGCTTAGGCCAAATACTCTTCCAGCCGGTCCCACGTCTCGCGGATGCCGTGCTCCATGCCCATCTCGACGACGGTCTGCAGCGATTGTTCGGAGTCGTACAGCGTGCGCGAGACCAGCTTCGTGCCGCCTTCGATCTCTTCGAAAACGAGCGTCGTGTCGGACGGAGGAAGGTCTTCATTGATCGCGCCGTCGGCGTCGGAAAAATAATCGGTGTAGACGAACGAGTTCGGCGCGTCGATCGACCGGTATACCCCTTTGCCCCACGATTCCATCCCGAAAAACTCGCCCTGATTCTTGTCTTTGCACGTCATGCAGTAATGCCAGACACCTTCCGGGCGAAAATCGAGCGTGCACGCGGTCAGTTCCCAGCCTCGCGGTCCCCACCAATGCGTCAGGTGTTCGCACTGGGTGAAGGCGGCAAACACTTTCTCGCGCGGTGCCTTGAAGATCCGTTCCATAATGAATTCGCGGCCTTCGACTCTTACGATCATGCGGTCGGTCATGTCGTGGTCCTCCTCGAAAAGCTGAATTTGAATGCAAATTCCAAGCCTGCCCCGGGCATCGGCCCGAAGTCCCGTTCCCGTGCTGCCGATCAGTCCGGCATGTCGCGCAGGTACGCGTCCAGCCGGTCGAACCGTTCTTCCCACAGCTCGCGGTAGCCCGCCAGCCAATCTTCCAGGTCGCGAAAAGGCTCGGGCCGCAGCCCGTAATGCCTGCGATTCGCTTCGGCCCGCACCTCGACCACGCCCGCCTGCTGAAGCACCTTCAGGTGCTTGGAAGCCTGCGGCTGGCGCATGTCCAATCGCTGCGCGATCTCGCCCACGCTGAGCGGCCCGCCGCGCAGCAGCGAGACGATCCGCATGCGGCCCGGTTCCGCCAACGCGCCGAACAACTCCGTATTCCCTTCATCCATACCGTCTCTGCGCGGCCCCTCGATCCGGCTTCTGTCTACTTTCGCCCGAAGCGGGCCCGCGCAAGATCACCTCTCTCCGCTCTGCGTCTTGTGTCGGCTTCAGTATAACCCAACCGAATATTCCTGTAAAGGAATATTCGGTTCTCTTTTTGATTTCTCTTTTCGATTTCTTACTTTTCGATTTCCTCTTTTCAATCTTCCAGATCCGCTCGTCGGCACAATCCCCAACGACCAACGACAAAAAAGGCCCGCGCCCTCCGGCGCGGACCTTCCCGACTCGCAAATCCTGTTATCCCGTGCGGCCTCTTTACTCGGCCGGTTGTCCCGCCGCTTCCCAAGCCGCGATCTCTTCGCGCACGATCGGAGCGACCTTCGTGCCGAGCAGCTCGACCGAACGCATCACGTCTTCGTGATTGCCCATCGTGCCGACCGGCGTATGCAGCATGAAGCGCGTGATGCCGACCTTTTTGCGCAGATCGATGATCTTCTTCGCAACCGTCTCCGGGCTGCCGACGTACAGGGCGCCTTCCGGACCGCGCAAAGCGTCGTAGCCCTGGCGGGTATACGGGCCCCAACCGCGCTCTTTGCCGAGCACCGTCATCGCGTAGCGCATCGACGGGAAGAACTTGTCCGCGGCTTCGTCGTCGGTCTCGCCGACGAAGCCGTGCGAATGCGAAGCGACCGGAAGCAGGGAAGCGTCGTTCCCGCCGTGCTCGGCGGCGCGCTTGTACAGGTCGACGAGCGGCGCGAACTGGCTCGGACGTCCGCCGATGATCGCAAGCACCAACGGCAGGTTGAGCAGGCCGGCGCGCACGACGGATTCCTGGTTGCCGCCGCTGCCGATCCAGACAGGCAGCTTCTCCTGTACCGGACGCGGGTAGACGCCCCGGCCCTTGATCGCCGGACGGTGTCCGCCTTTCCAGTCGACGATCTCCGATTGCTGGATCTTGAGCAGCAGTTCCAGCTTCTCGTCGAACAGATCGTCGTAATCGTTCAGATCGTACCCGAACAGCGGGAACGACTCGATGAACGACCCGCGGCCCGCCATGATCTCCGCGCGGCCGTTCGAGACCGCGTCCACCGTCGAGAAGTCCTGGAACACGCGGACCGGATCGGCCGAAGACAGCACCGTCACCGCGCTCGTCAGGCGGATCTTCTCGGTGCGCGCCGCCGCCGCGGCCAGAATGACCGCAGGCGCGGACGCCGCATAATCGATCCGGTGATGCTCGCCCACGCCGAACACGTCGAGGCCGACCTGGTCCGCGAGCACGATCTCTTCCACCACCTGGCGAATGCGCTCCGCGTGACTGATCGTCGGGCCGGTGCCGTCCGCAGGGGTCGTTTCCACAAATGTACTGATGCCGATTTCCATGATTGAATCTCCTTTTGATGAGCCGCCGAGTCGAAGGCTAAATATATTTATTAAAGTAAGTAACTATAATTATTTTATATACTCATTATCGGCTTTTTCTCCGGAGATTTCAAGTCTTGTTTTAAAAATCGGTTCAATCTTCACGGAATCAGGGCAGGAACGGTCGCGAAAAAGAGAATCAGAACGAGGCCCGCGATCAGAAAAGCGACGCCGGCGGCGAGGTTGCCCGTTTTCTCGCGGGCAGCAGCGTCGTTTCGGTCCCATGGTTCGTCTTTGCGGTAAGGCTCCATCCTCGGCATCGATCCTTTTCTCAAATAAAAAGCACCCAGCAGGATCAAAGCGATTCCCGGCAAAAAAAGCCAAAACGATTCGATCGACATATCCTCACTCCTTTTCCATTTGATACTTAATATGTAACCCAAAACTGGATAAAAGGTTTCATACCGCTTCGAATCGGCCGGACTGGTTCTGCTTTTCGAACGGGTGTTATATAAGGAGGGAATCCTCTCTCGAAAGGAGCTGGACCTTTGCCAAACTCCGCCGCGGCCGTCCTCAAAAACGGACTGCTGCTTATGCGGCCGGCCGCTGTCATCGCTTCGAGCGTCGTCATTATTTTCTCCGGCGTCTATCCGCTGTTTGCCGATCCGGCGGTGCCGACCGACCGGGTACTGACCGCGGCGGCGCTGCTGCTCGTCGGCTGTCTGCTGATCCACGGCCTGCTGACGCATGCGCTCAACGATTATACCGATTACCGGTCCGGCACGGACGAACGCAGTCCCGCCCTGCTGTCCGGCGGCAGCCGGGTCATTCAGAACGGACGCATCTCGCCGGAAGCGCTGGGACGTTTCGGCTTCGGGCTGACGGCCGTACTGCTGATTGGCGCGGTGGCGCTCGCCGCAATGGGGCAGATTCGGCTTGCCGTGCTGCTGGTCATCGGAATCTGGGGCGCCGTCTCCTACTCCGCGGCTCCGCTTCGGCTGTCGTACGTTCCTTTTGCCGGGGAGTGGCTGAGCACGTTTCCGTCCACTTTCGCGCTGGGACTGGGCGGAGCGTGGCTGCTGCTGGACGATCTGCCGCTGTGGGCCGTGCAAAATGCGTGGATCAACGCCATGTACTGCATATCCTGGGTAATGGTGCACCATATTCCCGATCTGGAGGCCGACCGCGGCGCTTCCCCCGTCAAGCGGACCAGCGTCGTCTGGGCCGCCGACCGGTTCGGCCCCGCGTTCGCCCGTCTGCCGGCCGTCGCCTATTTCGCCCTGATCGGCGTATCCGCGCTCTGGTTCGCCGGAACGGGCCGGACGCTCGCCGCGGGTATCGTGCTGGCGGCTGCGGCGCTGTCGGTCTATTGGCTGGCCCGGGTGGACGTGCAGGACGCGGCAGCCGTGACGGCGTGCGAGAAAAAGATGCTGCTCACCGCGATGATTCTGGCGATCGGGCTCGGTATTTTCCACTGAATCCGGTCCAAGGGACAAGGTCTGCCTAAGCTTCGCCCCGAAAATCGCAGGGTGGCTTTTATACCTTGAAAACGTTTTATTTTTATGCCACAATTGATATGTTTTCAAGTAACGGGCAGTGCTGAACAGTGCTGTTCCCATGTCGTCCATTCATACAGCAGCGGGGGTTCCGTTGAATCGGACCTTCGTCCAATACAAGGAGGAAAGACCTGATGAGAACAATCAAGCTCGGAAGCAGCAATCTTGACGTACCGGTAGTCGCTGTCGGCTGCATGAGAATCGATTCCCTGGACAAAAAAGAAGCGGAAACCTTCGTGCAAACGGCACTCGACGAAGGCGCGAACTTCTTCGACCATGCGGACATTTACGGCGGCGGCAAGTGCGAAGAGATTTTCGCCGAAGCGGTACATATGAGCCCGTCCGTACGCGAGAACCTGATCCTTCAATCCAAATGCGGCATCCGTCAGGGACAGTTCGATTTCTCCAAAGAGCATATCCTGTCTTCCGTCGACGGCATCCTGCAACGACTGAACACCGATTACCTCGACATCCTGCTGCTGCACCGTCCCGACGCCCTCGTCGAGCCGGAAGAAGTGGCGGAAGCGTTCGACAAGCTGGAAGCTTCGGGCAAAGTGCGCCACTTCGGCGTATCCAACCAAAAACCGATGCAGATCGATCTGCTCAAAAAATACGTGAAGCAGCCGCTGGTCGCCAATCAGCTCCAGCTCAGCATCACGAACGCCAACATGATCTCCAACGGCGTCAACGTCAACATGCTGATCGACGAATCGGTCGACCGCGACGGCAGCATTCTCGACTACTGCCGCCTGAACGATATCACGATCCAGCCGTGGTCGCCGTTCCAATACGGATTCTTCGAAGGCGTGTTCCTCGACAACGACAAGTTCCCGGAATTGAACGCGGAAATCAACAACGTGGCCGAAGCGCACGGCGTCAGCAACACGACGATCGCGATCGCGTGGCTGCTGCGCCACCCGGCCAACATGCAGCCGGTGACAGGCACGATGAACGTGCAGCGCATCAAAGACTGCATTAAAGCCGGCGAAGTGAAGCTGTCCCGCGAAGAATGGTACGCCATCTACCGCGCGGCGGGCAACAAACTGCCTTAACTTCAGGCTAAAGATTAACGATTAACGATTAACGATTAACGCCTTATTTTCGGCGCAAAAAGCCCTGTTCGTACGCTTCGGGGGTATCCGCGGATACTCCCGAGCGACGACAGGGCTTTTTGGTAGGTAACGCTTCGTGCCGGCTTGCGGGAGCGGCGGCGGCCGATTCGACGGCCGTTACCCGTCGGTGCGCAGCACTTTGGCCCGCGGCGGCTCCGGTTCGCCATGCAGCGCCCTGCCGTACAGCTCGACCAACCGCCGTCCGACGGCGTCGAGGTCGAGGCCGAGCGCAAGCTCGCGGCCATTACCCGTCAGATCCGGCAGCGTGCGCTGCGTGATCCCGCGTATGCCGCGCTCGAACGTCTCCAGGCTCCGCGCTTTGTACACGGTCTCGCCGTCGCGCAGCCAATCCGCATAGATCGGCAGATCGCGCACGAGGACCGGAATTTCGGCGGCCAGCGCTTCCAGCAGCACGATGCCTTCCGTCTCCTCGTGCGTGGCGAACAGGAACAGGTCGCTGCCGCAGTAGGCGTCGCGCAGTTCGGTCCGGTTCACGTAGCCGGGAAAATGCAGGTTCGGCAGCTTCGTCTCGACGGCTTGGCGAATCTTCGGCGGGATCATGTACAGCGGCGTGTGGCCGAACCAGTAAAATTCGTGGTCCGGCATCCGGCGGGCCAGTTCCACGAAGTCCAGCACGCCTTTGCGCTCGATATAATGCCCGACCGACAAAACCACTTTGGTGTCGGCGGCGATTCCGTACCGCTCGCGGAACCGGAGCCCGGCTTCGGCGTCCGGCGCGAAGAAGGCACTGTCCACCCCGTTCGACAAGCTGACGATCGGGCCGGTCAGGCCGTACGCGAGCAGCAGGCCTCTGGCATAATCGGTCGGCGTGATCAGCAGGTCCGCGCTGCGGTAGCAGCGCATGATCCAGCGTTTGAACAAGGGAGCGGCCAGATTGGAGCCGATAAACGAATTGCGGAAGTCTTCCATCGTGGAATGGGCATGGTACACGACCTTTTTGCCCTGCCGCTTCGCTCTTCGCGCCATGCGCAGCGAATCGGGGAAAATGGTGTTCAGATGGACGACGTCGTAATCTTCCCGTTCGTCCATCGTGTACGCGACGCCGAGCCTTTCCAGCGCTTCGCGCTGATGGCGCACGGCTTCGCCGACCCCGCTTCGGCTGACCGTATCGAGCGATCCGGCATAGAGCAGTATTTTCATGTTCGTTGTCCTTCCCTTCTTCACGTTCAAGCCATCCCGAACAATCTGGCGGCCCACGTAATCGCCGCGCTCAGGCCGAAGCTGTAGGCGGCGATCGCCAGCGGCTTGCCGAGCAGGATAATCGTCGTGAAGCGGCGCAGCGTCATCTTCGTCGTTCCGGCCAGATAGCAGAGGAAATCGTCCGGCGCGACCGGCATGAAGATGCCGACGGCGAACAAATTGTTGAAGCGCCGGCCTTCCGTCCAGTGTTTGTATTTGGCGAGCAGCTTCGGACTGAACATGCTGTCCAGAATCGGACGGCCGTATCTTCGCGCCAGCAGGAACGCCGCAAGCGAGCCGAGGCAGATGCCGACGTAATTGTAGAGGAATCCGGCCAGCGGCCCGAAGATCAGAATGCCGCCGACGCAGCCGATACCGCCGGGCAGAATCGGAATGACGACCTGCACGGCCTGGAAGACGACGAAGATCAGCGGCGCCCAGACGCCAAAACCCGTCAGAAAAGCTTCCAGCGAAGCCTGGGAACTGAATAGGCCCGCATAGAATCCGTAAACGATGCAGGCCGCGCAGGCGGCCAGGCCCGCGGCGGTCGTAGCGTTCATCATGTAGCGCATCGAGAAAGACTTCAAAGTCGTTCCCTCCGATCTGTCAGTATGGAATCCGGAAGCCGCCGGGTGATCCGGCTGTTGGGCTGCTCGCCTGCCAAGGCTTGGATGACCTTTATTTGAGCGCCGCCATGAGAGGCGCCCGGCCGGCGGCCGGGCTGTAGCTCGCGGCGGCCCGGAGATAGATCTGCTCCGCGCTGTCGCCGAAAGCGGAAGACGAGTAGCGTTCCAGCGCAAGCTTGCGGGCGTTCCCGCCGAGCTCCGCCAGCAGTCCCGGCCGATCGAGCGCCGTCGCGAGCGACGCTTCGAACTGCTCGAACGTCTCGTACTGCCAACCGTTGACGCCGCTGTCGACGACGCCGTTGAGGCAGTCGTCCCGGCGGCACAGTACCGGCACGCCCGAAGCCATTGCTTCGATGTAGGTCAAGCCCTGCGTCTCGCTGTTCGAAGCGCTGACGAACAGGTCGCCCAGCTTATAATAATTCGCGACTTGTTCCGGCTGGACCATGCCCGCGAACACGATCCGCTCGCGCAAGCCGAGCTCGTCCGCGCGCCGTTCCAGCGCCTGCCGGTTCGGGCCGTCTCCGACGATCAGCAGCTTCAGCCGCGGATGGGGACAGCGTGAGACGAAGCGCAGGATTTCTTCGAGGTTTTTCTCTTTGGCCAACCGTCCGACAGACACCAGTACCCGATCTTCTTCGGCCAGACCGAGGCTTTTTCTAAGAAGCAGGCGACGTTCCGCAGGCAGTTCGGCCTGAAACTGGCTTAGGTCCACGCCGGTCGGCACGACCTGGATATCGCCGGGCACGCCGTAACTTTGCAGCAGACTGCGGACTTTCTGCGTAGGGGCGACGACGCTCTCCACATGCTTCAGCGTGCGGCGGGTGAACAGCGCGACCGCCGCGCGTCCCCACGTGCGGCTGGGCGAGAAATAATGGGTGTAGTCTTCGTACACCGTATGGTACGTATGAACGATCGGGATCTTCAGCGCTCCCGCTATGTATCTGGCCATGCGGAACGTACTGAATTCGCACTGCGAATGAATAACGTCCGGTTTCCAGTCGAGCAGCTCGCGCAGCTCTCTTCGATGTACGCGCAGCGCGGTGCGAACGCCCGGGTAGAGCGCGCCCACGGAGCCGATATGGGTGACGCCGCCTTCGGTGAACGAACGGCCGTCCGGCGACAGGGTCAGGATGCGAACCTCGTGCCCGTTCTTCTCCAGTTCGTTTTGCAAATTGACCACCGAGGTAACGACGCCGTTGATGATCGGTCGGTAACATTCGGTCGTAATCAAAATTTTCATACCTGTCCCTCGATTTCGATAGAATTTTGATCGGTGGGAATGCGGATTCTGTTATTGTAAGCTCTATGTTTAAAATACATTCGAATTGCAGATTAAACAATGCTAAACAATTGTTAACAAACTTCCGCTTTGTCTCGTGCCGCTGCTTCATGGACGCCGGGGAACGATCCGGGCCCTGCATCGAATGTCGCGCGGGAGTGTCTACGGGGATTACGTGCTCCCGCGCTCGGCGTTTCGCCCAATCGCGCACACGCGAATAAATACTCGGGGCGACCTTTCCACAAACAAGTATACCTGTTACGCGAAGGCTTCACGAACGAACCGATTCCATGCGCAAAAGCCGAAGCGGTCGGCTTCGGCTTTTGCGTTAAATCGGCGGCTCCTGCCGACTGTTCCAACCGGAGAGCTTCAGCACCCGCGCGATATTCTCGCACGTCCGGGCCACATTCTCCGGGCCGGCGGCCAGCAGGTCGGGCAGCCGCGCGGCGCCCGGCACGATGCCGAACACCGCGTCGATGCCTTCGTCGTACAAGCTCTCGATCCCGTCGCCGACGAAGCCGGCGATCGCGATCACTTTTTTGCCGGCCCGGCGGGAAGCCCGGGCGACGCCGTACGGCGTTTTGCCGAACCGGGTCTGGACATCGATTCCGCCTTCGCCGGTGAACACGAGATCGGCTTCAGCCGCTTGGCGCTCGAACCGGTTATAATCGAGCACGATGTCGACGCCGCGGCGCAGCCCGGACCGGGTGAACGCGAGCAGTCCCGCGCCGAGGCCACCGGCCGCGCCCGCTCCCGGCACGTCGCGGACGTCGCGGCCGAGCTGCCGCGCGATCACGTCGGCGTAACGGGACAGATTGGCGTCAAGCGTCTCGACCACATCCGGCGCGGCGCCTTTTTGCGGGCCGAACACATGCGATGCGCCCTGCGCGCCGCACAGCGGATTGTTCACGTCGCAGGCGACGACGATTTCGACCTGCCCGAGCCGCGGATCGAGTCCCGACGTGTCGATCGACCGCAGCTCGGCCAGACCGCCGCCGCCGCGGCGAATCTCCTGCCCGTTCGCATCCCGGAATTTCACGCCGAGCGCTTCGGCCATGCCCGCTCCCCCGTCGTTGGTGGCGCTGCCGCCGAGGCCGATCAGAATCTTCCGGACGCCGAGGTCCAGACACGCGCGGATCAGTTCGCCCGTACCGTAAGTGGTCGCGATCAGCGGATTTTTCGTATGCTCGTCAACGAACCGGATCCCGCTTGCCGACGCCATCTCGATCGCCGCCGTCTGCCCGTCGCCGAGCAGGCCGAAGCTTGCCGTCACCGGCGCGCCGAGCGGACCGGTCACTTCCCGCTCGTGCAGCGTGCCGCCCGACGCGTCGACCAGCGACTGCACCGTGCCTTCGCCGCCGTCCGCCATCGGGACGTGGATATAGCGGGCGTCCGGGTAGACCCGGCGCAGTCCCGTCTCCATCGCGAGACAGACTTCTTTGGCTGTCATGCTTCCCTTAAAAGAATCCGGCGCAAGCAGAAACGTATGGCCGTGCATGGAATCACGCTCCGTTCTCGATCCTGAAGTCGGTCATGCCGGAGATCCCGGTCAATTCAGGCGGTATACCGCGAACGGTTCGCCGGAGCGGAACGGCTCGCTGATCTCGTCGAGCTTCGCCAGCAGCTTCGCGTCCGGCCGCAGCCGGACGCTCTCCAGATTGTCTTCCACCTGCTGCGGACGCGTCGCGCCGACGATCACGGTCGACACGGCCGGACGGCGCAGCAGCCATGATAGCGCCAGCGTGCTCGGCGTGGTCGACGCTTCCGCCGCAAGCGCGGACACGTCGCGGCCCAATCGCACATACCGTTCGTGCAGGAAACGGCGGAAATTGGGATCGGTCTCGGCACGGGAACCGGCCGGAGCCGGCGTACCTTCGCCGTATTTGCCGCTCAGAATGCCGCCCGCAAGCGGGAAATACGGAATGACGCCCACGCCCTGATCGAGACACATCGGGATCAGTTCGCGCTCCGGCGTACGGTCCGCCAGCGAATAGCTCGTCTGGCTCGATATGTAGCGGACGAAGCCTTCCCGCTCGCTGATGCCGAGCGCCTTCATGAATTCCCACGCGGCATAATTCGAAGCGCCGACGTAGCGCACTTTGCCGGAGGAGACGAAGTCGTCCAGCGCGCGCAGCGTCTCTTCGAGCGGCGTATCCGGGTCGAACGTATGGATCTGGTACAAGTCGATATGATCGGTGCGCAGGCGCCGGAGGCTGTCTTCCAGTTCCCTTTGCAGATGGCGGCGCGACGAACCGCGCTCGTTCGGGCCTTCGCCGCGCGGCAGGCCGGCTTTGGTCGTGAGCACGACCTGGTCGCGGCGTCCCTCAAGCGCCCTGCCGATGATGCGTTCCGATTCCGTGCCGGCATAAATATTGGCCGTATCGAGAAAGTTGATCCCGCCGTCCAGCGCCGCATGGATGACGCGGATCGACGTCTCTTCGTCGGCGCGCTTGCCGAACGCGTTGGTGCCGAGCCCGAGTTCCGAGACGTACAGGCCGCTGCGGCCGAGCCGATTCAACTTCATGCTTCGGACACCTCCGCTCGGGGATGCAAGATCAGGTAGACGTCGATCTCGTCTTCGCTTTCGGTCTCGAAGCCGAAACGTTCGTACAGGCGGCGGGCCGCACTGCCCTGCAGCACGTTAAGCCGCACCGGCAGGCGCCGATCCCGCTCTTCGCCCAGCACGGCGTGCAGCACCCGCGTGCCGAGCCCGCTGCCGCGGCTGCCGCCCCGCAGGTAGAAATGCTCCAGCCAGTAGCCTTCCGGCTCCGGGCGCAGAGCCACGCAGCCGGCAAATTCGCCGCCTTGTTCCACAATCTTCGTATGCTCCGGCACGAACGAACGGCGGAATCTCTCGCGCACGCCCCGCTCGTCGTAGCGGCCCAGCCGCGTCAACGATTCATGCAGCGCTTCCGCGCGCAGTTCGGCCAACCGCTCCACGTCCGAAGCGTGGGCCGGCGTTAACTTCATTCCGTTCATCGGGCCTGCCTCCTTCTCTCGTCGATTCGCGGCAAGCGGCAGGCGTTCAGCCCGCCGCCGTCCAGTGGTCCGGGCGCTCAAGGCCCGGCGGCAGGGTCGTCGACGCGTCCCCCCGGGCCGCGTTCAACTGGACCTGCGTCAGGAACAGGGCGCCGGTCAGGTCGGCGCCCCGCAGATCGGCGTCGCGGAAATCCGCGCCGATCAGGTCCGCTTCGCGCAGGTCCGCGCCGCTGAGATTCGCGGCGATCAGGTAGGCGCCGCGCAGATTCGCGGCGCGCAGGTCCTCGCCGCGCAGATCGGCGCCCACGAGGTCCGCGCCGCGGCCGATAGCCGGCCTGCGGCCCCGGCGGCCGGCCTTGCCCCCGCGCGGGTGCTGCCGCCCGC